>JBNJDH010000208.1:0-5892 GCA_051744695.1 Bacteroidota bacterium
TGTATTTCTGTTTTTGCTGATGAGTGTTTTCATTCTTGACTGGACTTCCATTCTGGCCGTGTCGGAATCTTATCAGCGGATGTTGACAGTGACTCTGCTCGTGGTTTTCGCTTTTTTTTCCATCCGGTTTGTCCTGAAGCTGGTACAGACCATTTTAGTGGCGGATCAACGGCCGGCGGTGAGTCAGCTAATTAAATCCTCAGCTAGCGTGTTGTTCTTTATTGGCATATGGCTGGCTTTAAAATACCGCTTTATGTATGGGGACCTTGTGGTTCTCGGGGTTCTTTCGGGCGGAACGGTGGTCTTTTCCCAGATTGTGGCTTCTTTGGTTTTGTTTTCGGGACGTTACCGGCATCTCAGACCTTCCATCAAATATGTCAACTGGCGAAAGTTCCGAAGTCTGGCTTCTATCGGAATTCAGTTTTTTATTGTTCAGATTTCGGTGATCATCATGTTTTCGACCGACAATCTGATCATTACCCAAATCAGTGGCCCTTCGGATGTTGTTCCATACAATGCTGCCCGTAGATATTTCGGCATCATGGAGATGCTTTTTATGATCGCTCTGGAGCCTTTCTGGTCGGCTTTCACCCAGGCTTTTGTAAAAAAAGAGTATCAGTGGATACGAAAAACCATCAGAAAGTTGGTGGGGTTCTGGGGATTGTCGGTTATTGGCAGTCTGATTATGCTGGCCATATCGGGCTGGGTTTATAAAATATGGGTCGGGGACATGGTAACGGTCCCCATCCGGCTTTCTGCATTGATGATGGTTTTCTATATGATGAAATCGTGGAACAATGTTTTTGTTTACCTGATCAACGGAGTGGGGAAAATCCGATTGCAGCTTTATATGTCGTTGGTGATTTCCGTGATCAATATACCCCTCTCAATATATTTTGCAAAAAACCTGGAAATGGGGTCGGTCGGTGTGGTTTTGGCCACCATCGTGTGTCTTTTGTTTGGAGCAGTTTTGCATCCGCTCCAGTATAAAAAAATAATTAATGGCACGGCAAGTGGGGTATGGAACAAATAAAGCAGAAGGATAGGCATGTTGTTTTTTAGTGTACAAGTTTTGTGTTGCTTTCACTTGAGAACAATCTTTCTCATGCGGTTCTTCTTGCTGATGACCTGGAGACTATAACGAAATAACCGGAAACACGTGATGCAAACATGCGAATGCTTCACGACAGAAGAGGGAGAGGCATTTTAGTAAGGAAGTGGTCGGCAAAAAATTGAATGAAACGAGCATGGCCGCCACATTGTCAAAAGATTATGCAAATTGTCATCTATGCTCGTTTCATTCGATCAATAACATAGACGTATTTTACATGAATAGTCCGTTAAACTTTTGTAATAGCTTGTAATTCAATTGTTTAATATCCCGGTGTTTTCCCGGTTAAATTACAGTATATCAGTGTTATAAGAGTTTTCTTAAATTTTACATCTAATAATCTAACGATCTATTGTTACATGAATCAAATATTTGAATTTGTAGCTGCCCCGGCGGGCCAATGACGGAAGTTCCGGGACTGAGAAACCATAACAACTTAAAAATTTTCAACAAATGGATAAAAATAGTACGAAAACACCCAAAGTGACCATTGTCACACCTTCTTTCAATCAGGCGGATTTTCTGGAGGAAACCATTCAGTCTGTTTTGAACCAAAACTATCCCAATATTGAGTATATCATAGTGGATGGCGGGTCGACTGACGGAAGTGTAGACATCATCAAAAAGTATGAAGATAAGCTGGCTTGGTGGGTAAGTGAACAAGACAGTGGCCAGAGCAATGCCATCAATAAAGGGTTTGAACACGCCACCGGTGAAATATACAACTGGCTGAACTCCGATGATGTGCTTTATCCCGATGCTGTGCGTGTTGCTGTTCATTTTATGCAGAAATACCCGGAACGGGAAGTGGTTTTCGGCGACCGCATTGTTTTGGATGAACGTGGACACATCATCGATGCTTTTGAGCCCGTTTCGGCCAATAAAACCATTGCCCGTTTCAATTTCCGGATTCCGCAGGAGGCCACGTTCTTTACGAGTCGGATATGGAAAAAGGTAGGTGGTTTGAACGAGTCGCTTCATTTTACGATGGATGCCGATCTGTGGCAGCGTTTTATGAAAGAGACCTCTCTTCTGCATATTCCGTTTTTCCTGGGCGCATTTCGCGATCATCCGGGGTCCAAATCGGTGTACGGACTTGGGAAAACTAGGGATGATGGGGCAGTGAAGGAAATCAGATACCTGAGGGCGCATTATTCCGGCACTTTTTCCCGGATTAGAGCTTTGCGGCGAACCATGCGGTACGTGAATATGATTCGTCAGGTGTATGAGAGAAATAACCGGTCCCGGCGCCTGATGAAGGAGGAGATCCGGGAGTTGTTATCAGAATAAACTTAAAAAAAAGGGCCATGATTCATTTTTCTTCGGGGGTGAGTTTTGCGTACAAGGTGACGCGAACCCTGGCAGCCAAATTGTATTATCTGCGTCGCGATCTGGAAACGGATGAGGATTTCAAGCGTGTGCTTCGCGGGCTTCCACGTGTTGAGAAAGCCGATAATGATGCATTTAGGAAATATAAGAAACGGTGGTCGGGCTGGACGGCTTCCACTTTGATATCTCGCAGTGAGTTTGATCTGTATAACACCCTTACACATATACAGTCTCTGGATTTTGTTCCCATTTCGGTTTATTTCAGTACAATTAACGGTTCCCTCAATTTCTTGCAGATGGCGTGGGGATATGCCCAGAAAGGGAATTACGCACGAATGTTTGATGTTGACAATGAGCCGGTTACTTTGATCCGAAATCTGAACGGTCTGTTTCACGATGGTGCCGGCAATACCATCCCTGATGCCAGGGGATATTTTGACCGAAAGCTGGAAGAATATACCAAAATTCTGGTGAAACCTTCAATCGACAGTTCAGGGGGGAAGAATATCCAGGTTTTTGAAAAAGACCAGAAGGGTAAATGGCACTGTTTGAACGGGGATATTACTCCCGAGCTGGACAATCTTCAGAAGTATTATGGCCGGAATTACGTGGTTCAGGAATACCTGGAGCAACATCCCTTTTTCCAGAAGTTCAATGAGTCATCTTTCAATACTTTGCGCATTAGTGTTTACCGGTCTCCTTCAGATGAAAAACCAAGGGTGTTGCATTCCGTTCTCAAATCCGGTAGCCCCGGGCATGTGGTGGATAATATAAAAGCCGGGAGTTCGGCCTTTTATGTTAACCCGGATGGAACATTTCTTTATGGAAGGGATGCATCTCTTCAAAGGATTGATACATTGCCTTCCGATCCTTCCGTGAAATTAAAGGACATGGGGAAGATTCCCGCTTTTGATGATATGAATGCCCTGGCCTTGAAAATTGCGGAAAAAGTGCCTTACAACAGATTGACCGCGTTTGACATCAACATCGATAAAAGAGGGAAACCCAGGCTGGTGGAACTGAACAATTACAATGCCGGGATCACAAGTCAGGTGTTCGGTTTTCCCTTCTTCGGAGAATATACCCAGGAAGTCATTGATTATTGTAAGTCGCATAAAAAGACAGATTTTTTAAGGATATAATATTAAAAATAAACATTATGATCGCTCAAGTGAAGTATCGGTTGCTGAAGTCCTATCGCTTTTTATTTGGTTATGGCTACAGGGGATTGAAAAAAATTGTTCGTTGGTGTTCGAACCACCAAAATCACACAGGACTTTTGCTGGATGCATATAAGTTCTTCATCTCGATGAAAGTGGATGCCAATCATGTGAGTCGCGAGGAAGTAAGGAGCTACCGGGCACGGTGGAAACAATTGTGGCCATGGGTTCCGGGAATTTATGCCAAGATATTTCCGCCGTTTTCAGGCGTAAGAAGTAATGATTATGTGCCTAAGACTTTGTATTATAATCTTATAGAACCATTGTTGAATGACATTGACTCTTCACGAAGCTTTGCCGATAAAAACATGTATGGCCGGTTGATTGATCCTGGTATTCAGCCTGTGGCGCTATTGAGAAAGATGCACGGCCAATATTATGATCATCATTACAATCCTGTGCATAATGTGGACGATTTTATCTCTTCTGAATCGGTATCAGGGAGAAAATATATCATTAAGCCGGCCATCAATTCCCGGGGAGGGAAGTCTATCGCTTTACTGGAAGGCCGTGATGGTCACCTTTGGGAGGGAGATCAGAAGGTGGTCCGACAATGGCTGGAAAGTCGATACAAGGACAACTTTCTGATTCAGGAGTATGTCAGCCAACATCCTTTTTATGCGGCCTTAAACGAATCTTCTTTAAATACAATGCGGGTCTATACCTACCGGTCGGTGAAGGACAATGTCATTCATTTTTTATTTGCCATGATCCGGGTAGGAAAACCCGGGTCGCTGGTCGATAATATTTCAATTGGCGGAAAGGCGATTGGGCTTTATTCTGACGGTACGCTGAAAAGCAAAGCCAATAATGTCGTAGGTGAGATATGTTCCGAGGCTGGAGGAGTTGACCTGGGCAAAAACGTGAAGGCCGTGGGTTTTGATGCTGTGAAAAAGTTGGCTTTGGAGGTTGCAGCCACTCAATATTACAGTCGGATCATAGGTTTTGACTTCTGTGTGGATGAAAATGAAAAAGCCTGGCTTATCGAGTTGAATAATTACGATATAGGAATAGACCGTATTCAGAAATGTGATGGTCCGTTATTCGCAGAATTTACAGATGAGGTAATTGCCTATTGTAAAGAGAAAAAACGTGGATTCAGATATTTAATTCGATAACATGGCACTAGATCCCAAAATAGCATCATTTCTTAATATCGGGTATTTTATGGATTATGAACCCCGTACCATCCGTTTTCCGGAGAAGATCCACCCCGTTGACCAGTCTGATATTTCCCGTGAGGAGCTTTTTATCACCGTCAGGAAAATGTTGCTGAAAGCTTTTGATGAAGGTTTCTCACCCGGCCAGGTATGTGTGGTTCCCCTCAGTGGGGGATGCGACAGCCGGGCCGTGCTGGGGGGGCTTCTTCAATTCACCGAAGCATCTAATATAATCACCTATACATTTGGTAAGCCGGGCAGCTACGATTATGAAATAGGTGGCAGGATAGCCCGGGAAGTGGGAGTCAGCAATATCCGGATTCCCCTTGATCAATATCAGTATTCGCTGGAGGAATTGGTTGAAACATCGGAGAGGATGGATTCCCAGGCTCTTATGTTTTTTCATGCGCCCTTGAGGATTGTGAAACGGGAATTTCCGCAAGGGGTTCATTGGTCCGGGTTCCTGGGAGATGTGATTGCCGGGAGTCATCTCAGAAAAGAACCTTCCCCCACCTGGGCACAGGCCGAGCAATATTTTCTGGAACGCAACCGGTTTGTGAAAGGGCCCGATGCAGGTTTTCTGGAAGGTGCGGATCGTTATACGCTGTCACATCTTCGTTATCCCGAGCCGGAACAAGGATTTCTGACATTTGAGGAACCTCTTGATATGCTGAACCGGCAAAATAAATTTATTGCCCCGCATGTGATGTTGAAAGGATTTGAGCACCGGCTTCCCTTCAATGATCCTGCATTGATTGGTTTCTTCCTGGGGCTTTCTTTTGAACAGAAGCTGAATCAGGCTTTTTTCTATGAATTTCTGCAGTGGTGGAAACCCCGACTTTTTGATCTGCCCGTGAAATCAATGATGGGACTTGGGCTGGGAACAGCTCCATGGCGGCCCCAGTTCAGAAAAAAATGGCTGGGGCTGAGGAAAAGACTGGGCCTCAAAAACGATCCCAATGAAAACTACTTTGACCTTTCGCGGCGCCTTATTGACGATGATCAGTTCAAATCACTGGTGTGGTCTCAACTGGCCGAATTGAAAGAGCGTCATATCGTGGATGAACTTGAT
>JBNJDH010000209.1:0-5863 GCA_051744695.1 Bacteroidota bacterium
GAAGGCCAAATCATCCAAATGGTTGAATGAAACGGATCTGCTAACACACCGCTTCGAATGGCAAAGGGGATTTGGTGCCTTTTCTTACAGTCACTCTCAAGTTGATAGGGTATACAAATACATCCAAAACCAGGAGCAACACCATACTAAAGAAAAATTCATCGAAGAATACATCAAATATCTCCAGGCTTTTAATGTCGATTATGATGACCGGTATCTCTTTGATGAATTGATATAATGGCCCTGGAACTGGAATTTACCTTCATCAGAGGATTGAATCTCTGTTTTCTCTTGGGAATTCAATATACTTTCTCCCAGGGATTAAAATCCCAGGCAACAAAATCGGTCGTGCCTATGGCACTATTAGGGAAAATTGCAGAGATACCAAACATCCCAGTTCCAGAGGAACGGCCGATTTTATAACCCCGAATTTATTCCGGGGGATGGGACCCAGCAACAAAAAAAAACCAACAACCCGAGAAAGAAGAACCCCGGTCTTAATCCTTTTTGTAGCAGAATATAAACTCTGATGCTTACCCGGAGTATGCAACTCAACTCATCTCTCCCCCTTGGGGGGAGCCGGTGGGGGCCGCTCTTAATCCTTGTTTTAATGCGTCCCCTTCAATTAAAGCTGTCTAAAAAGAGCTTTAAAAACTCCTATATACTTTCAATTTGTAAGTGCTTTCTTTATTGTGTCGCACCTCCGGCGCTTACTTTTATTGTAAAGTTTTGTTGTTTTATTACCATAATCTCGCACCTCCGGTGCTTTGAGACAGCCACGGAGTGGCGACAGTATGGTAAAAAACCTCTGTATTGAAAACGATCTTAAGCTCCAGAGGAGCGACACTTTTTTTTAAGTTGAAAATTATGGAATTCAAAAATCGACTTTTTAGACAGCCTCCTGATCTCATAAGTGCTAACCTCATAAATCGCATTTATAACAGCAAGTTAGCTCTTAGGACAAAAGTCTCCGGCTTTTTTTAGCTAAAAGCTTCCAGCTACTCAAAATAATTGTCCCAAATTAAACACCTAAGAGCCAAGAGCTACGAGCTAACAGCTTCGAGCTTTCAGCTACTTCTGACTCTGTGCGACTGAGCTACTAACATCTAATAATCTAACGATCTGTTGTTAATCAATTAGTTAAAATATTTTCTGTAGAAACCTTTTCATTATATTTTTTTCTATTCCATATTTTGCTTTACCTTTGTAGCCGCAAAACTGGTTCGCATGTTCCTGTAACGGGAATAGCGATTAAAAGGGAATCCGGTTAAAATCCGGAGCTGTCCCCGCAGCTGTAAGCTCAAAACATGTCTTTTTGAACGCCCCTTGCCACTGTCTGAGACGGGAAGGCATCAAAAAGAAGAGCAAGCCAGAAGACCTGCCAGAATTATTAATTCGTAGCTTTCGGGTGGAAAAGCGAAGATATGAACTCTTTTCGTTCTATTTTCCCAATAAAACCGGAGTTACGGGTGATTGAAAACATTTTGATCATTTGTAACTATGCACTTAAGATTTGTTTTTTTAATCCTGATGGTCATTTTGCCATTCGGGGCTGTTGGTCAGTACTTTTTTCAGGAAGATCCTGTTGAACTTGATGAAGTGCAGGTTACTTCGTCGCGCCTCGATGATTATGCCGTGGGAGCGACTGTTGAAAAGCCTGATACGGTTTTGGTAAAAATGCATAAGGATGCTTCCCTTTCTTCTTTGCTCGCCGATGTATCGGGGGTTTCTCTTAAAACATATGGTTCAGGAGGTTTGTCGTCCGTCAGTCTTCGTGGCGGGATGACTGATCACACCGCTGTGTTGTGGAATGGCATCAACATTCAAAGTCCGATGAACGGCGGGGTGAATTTTTCAGCTATGCCGGTAAGCTTTTTTAATAATGTTGAGGTCCAGCATGGCGGCTCCGGCACTCTTTTTGGCAGTGGGGCAATGTCTGGTGTGATACACCTTTCGGGCGATAACCTTTTCACTCGAAAAAATGCTGTGGATGCCTCTCTTTCTGCCGGAAGTTTTGGCCAAAGGACAGCCCGCGGGGGTTTTAAAACCGGGGGAAGTCAATTTGCGTCCCGTTTTTCTGCTTTCGGGCAAAAAGCCGATAATGATTTCACTTATACAAATACCTCCCGCATTGGAAATCCGGAGGAAGAGCAGACCAATGCCGGACTCGAGCAGTTTGGGGTTTTGCAGGAAAACCATTGGTGGGTAGCTGAGAAATCTCTTATTAAAACAGGCGTGTGGTATCAGTCCTACGACAAGGATATACAGACACTGATGACCAGTCGGAACCCCAACAATACCAGTCAAAAAGACAACAACCTCATGGCTTCCGCGAGTTTTAAGCATTACGGGAATTCTGGTACTTTTCTGTTGAAACAGGGACTTATTCGAAACAAAGTGGTGTATTCCGACCCTGAAATGGTTGATCCAAAGTCGGATAACAATGTGTTTTCGTGGATTAGTGAAGCTGACTATAAGTACAAGATCGGCTCCCACCATTCTGTCAATGCAGGGATCAATTATACTTACGAAAAAGCCTACTCTGATGGGTATGATGGTTCTGCCATCAGAAACCGGCTTGCATTTTTTGCCTCCGGACGGTATGGTTTTGATGGAGGCAGGGGGTCTACAGTGTTGAGTCTTCGCAACGAAATGAGCGATGGTGGGGCCCAACCGTTGGTCTTTTCTTTAGGGGCCAATTACAATCTTTTTAATCGGTTCAGGGTAAAAGGAAACTTTTCAAAG
The DNA here is from genome assembly GCA_051744695.1 of Bacteroidota bacterium. Taxonomy (GTDB): domain Bacteria; phylum Bacteroidota; class Bacteroidia; order Bacteroidales; family Marinilabiliaceae; genus Marinilabilia. Next base: position 2,746 of record JBNJDH010000209.1, read on the forward strand.
AATTATCGCCTTCCTGATCTCAATGATTTGCATTGGCGAGAAGATGGTTACGCCATGGGCAATCCCGACCTTGGTCCCGAGTCGGGTTGGTCCGGGGATTTTGGGATCAACTGGCAGGTCCTTGCACAACGAAGTTTGGCTGCAAATGTGGAAGCAACTGCTTTTGCTTCGCAGACCGACGATTTGATTGTCTGGCTTCCGGAAAACGAGGGTAAATGGATGCCTCATAACCAACGGGAAGGAAAAGCATATGGCATGGAGACCGGGATAAACTTTTCCTCGGAATGGCGTCGATCTGCATTAAAGGGAAAATTGTTTTACACGTACACCCGTTCCGTGTTGTCGACTGATGATGAATATGACGACCAACAGATGATCTATTCACCCAAACATAAATTGACGGCCAACAGTTCTTTTGCCCATGGTCCTTTTTATTTAGCCGGAGCTGTCAGGTATGTGGGAGAACGTTATTATGACCATTCAGATACCCTGGACCCCTATGTTACCGGAGATCTTTCAATGGGCTATTCACGCCGGATGTTTGGTGTCGATGCAGACTTGTCGATGAATGTGAGTAACCTGTGGAATACCAACTATCAGGTGGTGGCCTGGTACGCGATGCCTCCGAGAAATTACAAATTCACTTTAAGTATCACGATATAAACGATAAAGATGATGAAGATGATGAAAAAACGAAACATGATTTTCCCTGGTTTTATGGGGATGACGATGAAATGGCTGACAGCCGTAATTCTAATATTTGCAGTTGTTTCCTGCGAAAGTGATGATGACACCCAACCCCGTGATCCCGGGGAATATGCAGATGGTGTATTTGTGCTCAATGAAGGTTCAATGGGCAACGCCAATGCTTCTGTCTCTTTTATCCCGGCTGCGGGTGACACCGTTCAGGGAAATCTCTACAAAAACACCAATGATGATAAAGTTGTGGGAGACGTGTTGATGGATATGGTATCTGTTGACACCTTGTCTTTTCTTGTTCTGAACAATTCCCAGAGTCTCATGGTGGTGAACAACAAAAACTTTGAGCATGTGGCGGAAATTTCGGAAGGGATCAGCAATCCGAGATATGCTGCGGCCCATGATGATATGATTTATGTCTCCCAATGGGGGAATGGTGGTGAAATTTTGGTTGTGGATTCGAAGCAATTGGAAGTTGTTAATTCCATTGAAGTTGATGCCGGTCCGGAAGGTCTCGCTATTGTCAATGATGAATTGTGGGTGGCCAACAGTGGAGGATATGGGCCGAATAATACCGTTTCAGTAATCGATTTGAATCAGGAAACGGTGAAAGAAACTTTGGAAGTCAACGACGGCCCCAAGAACATGGTTGAAGATGCCAATGGAGATGTATGGGTTGTATGTGCAGGCTATACCGAGTATGATCCGGAGACCTATGAGGTTGTTTCCTCTACTCCTGCTGCTCTTCATAAATTTGACCCTGCTTCTTATGAAGCAACTGAGACATTTTCTCCCGATGAAGGGGTGCATGGAAAACCGGGAAAGATTGCTTTGTCAGCCGATAAACAGAGCATTTATTTTAACGGGGAGGGAATCTGGAAAATGGATGTGGATGCAGCAGAGCTGCCTTCGGAGACTTTTGTAAATGTTTCACCCTATGGCATGAGCGTTGACCCGGACAATGGTGATGTTTATTTTGGCATTGCACCAAACTTCGAAGAGGCCGGGTATGTTGAAGTTTATGATGCCAACGGCAATGAAGTTGCCACTTATGAGGAGAATATCGGAATAGGCCCGAACAACTTTTATTTTACAGACAAAAAATAGATAGTCGTTGTTTTGTCCTTTAAAGGATTTTTTGGTCCATACTCAGGAATGATGCCTGACCGGGATATTTCCGGTCAGGCATTGTTTTGTTCGAACACCACGATGCCTTTGCTGTTTTTGCCATCGAGCATAGTTGTCAAAGGTTGGGAAAATCTGACGTGCCGGACATATTCCGTCTCTTCTTCGGCAGGCTGATTGTCCAGCACTTCCATTTTTATATTGCCCTCACCAATTGATGGATTGATGGTAAGATATCCTACCCTCAGGGAAGTCAGGTTCTGAAAAAAGTGGGTTCCCTGACTGGGTTCCACGTGATAGTTCTCGAGCCCCATCTCCACAATGGTTCTGGCGCCGGCAATCTGCCCCCACCTTACCGGAATGCCCAGCCATGGGTCTTGTGATCCCCATCTGCCCGGCCCGATTAGGATGTAAGGCCGTCCTTCTTTTTGCAGCCTGTCATTGACTTTTTCAATATGGCTCGCGATGTCTCTTGTCAGCGATGCCTTAAAAGTATCGGGGCGTACATAAACCACATCGTACAAATCGTTGGTGATGCCATTGCCAAGAGCGGATGGTGAATAAAGGAAACAATCCTCTGTCTTATATTCCGATAAATCCGGACCGGATGGATCTTTTGTGTCGACAATAGGTCTGATTTGCAGGAGGTAAAACACCGGATTTCCTTCAGGGTTTTGCAGATCTACTGCAAATTCTATTTCAACCGGTTGTTTTATTTCGTCCTGACCAATTTCCAGCACTTTCTGCGTGATGTCGGCAAGTGGAAATGCATCGTATTTCAGGATATTGGCGAATGTGACCAGACGAATGCCGTCAGCCATCAGTCCATCCCGGATGATGTGGTTCTGCATATCAAAGACCGAACCCAGCCATTTCAGTGATCCGTCAGCTTCTGCTTCTTTGATATTCAGATTCAGGATGTTGATGCCATCGTTGAGGGAAGGTTCAAAACTGGCTGAATTGAGGTCCAGCGCAAAAAAGGTCTTTTGGGTTTCCCTGACCACCATATCGGGTGTCGACAATTGGAGCACCTTGTGCGGGTACTGGGGAGAAAACCGAAGTGATGCACCACCCTCCACAATTTGCCGGCCCAGTCCGAGTGCGACATTCACAATACCGTCGTCGGTGGTTTCGGGAGGAATGGGATAAAAATTGATTGAACGGGCCACCCCGGAGAAAGTCGGGTAAAACCGGTTGCCATGTTGCTGACCAACCACCTCCTGGATAACGATCCCCATTCTTTCCTCATCGATCAGGTTCATCGTCCCTTCCATGTAAGCTTTACTCGATTTAT
>JBNJDH010000210.1:0-5862 GCA_051744695.1 Bacteroidota bacterium
TGCCGTTGCGCTCTCTTCGGGAGCTTCAGGATAACCATATTGTCCATTGTGTTTGCCTACCAGACCTGGTGTACTCTGACGCATGAAATTGAGCATGCTGTCGTAATTTCCGAGTTCACTGTCTTGTTGAATTGCGTAGGTGCGCGTTCCGACAGACAACCAATCCGTAATGTCGGACTGAAGGTTTAACCGGATGTTGTATCGTTTAGTACCCGTGTTTTCAACCAATCCGGGATTGTCCAGATATCCTACAGACAGACGATAGCTTGAGTTTTCACTTCCTCCATTGACAGATAGGTTGTGTTTCTGAAGCACATTGGATTCATACATCTCCGTTGCCCAGTTGGTGTTCGGATATGCCAATCGGTTCGGAACACCATTTTCATTCATTTCATTTGGATTGGCATTGGCCTCCTCCCATGATTCAATGGTATTAGACGAAAAGTGATCGGGCATGCCGATGTTTTGGGCACTTTCGTTGATGAGTTTCATATACCGGGGATAATCTGAAACAAATTCCAGCAAATTGGCCGGAGATGACATAGATATATTACCCGAGTATGTAACATTCGTTTGTTCCTTGTTACCGTCTTTGGTGGTGACAAGAATAACGCCGTTTGCTGCTCTTGATCCATAAATAGCTGAGGAGGCAGCATCCTTTAGTACAGAAATGGATTCAATGTTATCCGGATTGACCGCATCCAGACTTCCTTCCATTCCGTCGATCATAACCAGAGGATTATTGTTATTCAGGGTTCCTAAGCCCCGGATCCTAATGGAGGCGCCGTCTTCACCCGGCTTTCCTTCGCTTTGACGAATTGTAACCCCGGAGCTTAGTCCCGAAAGGGAGGAGGATACATTTGTGATGGGGCGGGATTCTGCCTGATCAGAAAAATCAACGGAACTGACAGAGCCAGTGAGGTTGGTCTTTTCTTGACTTCCGTAACCTACAACAACGACTTCCTCGAGACTTTTCTCTTCTTCTGCCATCTCCACATCGATTTGGGATTGTCCATCTACATTAATTTCGCGGGATTCAAATCCCATGAAATTAAAAACCAGTGTGTCATCGCTTTCCGGAACATCTAAGGAGTAATCTCCTTCAGTGTTAGTGGTCGTACCAGTAGTGGTCCCTTTGACTACAATGTTTACGCCTGGCAGTGGTTCACCGCCTTGATCTGTTACAGTTCCGGAGACTGAATGCTCCTGACTGTATGCTTCTATTGAAAAAAACATTCCAATAAAGCACAAAAGCCAAATAAAAAGATTGTTCTTCATAGCTTCATGGTTTAAAAAAATTAAAAGATTGTTTTAGTAAGAATTCTTCTCAGTTGATTTGTTAGTTGTTTTCAATGATTTTTCTAAAGCAAAACTAATTTTAACAGTCATGTATGTGTGAGTGATATTGTGTGAAAAGCTGGCAGGAAGATTCTGGTGTACGAAATTGGTTTATTTTTCGTACGATTTATGTGGGTTGACTTCGCCTGTCTACTTGAATATTTGTTTTAAGTATCAGATAAACAGAGTACAATAAATTTTTTGTTTCTATGGGTTTTTACTGTGGATTGATAAAAAAAATGTATTTTTGGTATCCATGCTGAAAAGAGGGCTTATTTAAGGTATTTTGATAAAAATTAAAAAGAGGGAAGCTGATATGGAGCGTTGATTTCTCAAATCTCCCACCAATATGCATCTAAAAAAAAGAATGGCGAGCTTCATAAATCCGTTGCAGTTTCTGCATGGATTCAAAAAGTTTTCGTTCAGATAATTGCTTATAAAATAAGTCTTTCTTTATAAGTCTTTCTTTTGAGAGATATGCTGAAAAACACAGAATATATGTTGAGAGGTCGTTTTACATTTCGGACCAAAGCTGTTTACTTTTTTCTTTTTCTGCAGTTTGTTCTGTTGAGTCAGTTACTTGCGCAGGAAAATAAAGCTTTTAAGAAACTGGGTATGCAGGATGGTTTGTCGCATACCACCGTTTATTCCATTTATCAGGATCATTTGGGAGCGGTTTGGTTTGGTACGCGTCAGGGCTTGAACCGCTACAATGGAGATTATATTGAAAAAATTCCGATCGATCCTGTTCCAGATGACATGAGTAATCATATTATATGGCACATTGAGGGAGATAACCAGGGTCATCTGTTTTTTCTGGTAGATCGTTGTTTGATGCAGTATAGTCTTAAAAATGGCGAGTTTTCCAGACTTGTGGAATCGACGGTGGATGATTTTACTTTTCATGGGGGCAAGATCTGGTACGTCAATTGGGAGCAATTGGGAGTAATTAATCCAAATGAGCCGGGCAAAGGGTCTGAAATAGTCAAACAATTTGATATCGATGAGTCCGGATATGGTCCGGTTATACAGGGTGATCAGGATTGCATCTGGTTGGGGATGCAAAAAGGTTTATGTTGCCTAGATACCTCAGGGGTCGAGAAATTTGAGGTCCTGCCGGATAAAAAAGTGACCGCTCTTTTGAAAGGAAATGCCGGCTCACTTTGGGTGGGTACCCAGGGTAGTGGATTGTACAAACTAAGAAAAAGCGGTGAGATTGAGGAACATTTTGGTTTTACCCGTGATGATATAAGGAGTCTGGAGCAGGATGATGAGGGAAATATTCTGGTGGGGACCTTTCACGGATTGACGGAACTTGATCCCGCGACGAAAACAGTCAATCGTTTCCGGCATCTTGATAAGCAACCGTTTTCTCTGAGTCATTCTTCCATTTATTCCCTGATGAAGGATAAGCAGGGAACCATATGGATTGGGACTTATTATGGCGGCGTGAACTATTACAATCCCCAGAAAGATGTTTTTCAGATTTACCGATCAAATGATTTCTATGATAATCAGTTAAGTTTCCCGATTGTGGGGACCATGGCTGAAGATAACGAGGGTGATTTATGGGTTGCCACTGAGGGGGGAGGTCTGAATAAGGTGGACAGGGAGCAGGGGACGATTCAGTCCTTTCGTGCTGAAACAGGAAAAAATAGTATTCCCCGGGACAATTTGAAGAGTGTCTGGTATGATTCAATTTCTAACAGGCTCTATATAGGCACTCATCAAGGAGGTTTATCTGTTCTGGATATTGATTCGGGGAAGTTTAATAATTATAATTCGGAAGCTTCGGCGGCTAAAACCCTTCCTAATGATGTGGTCAATAAAATTGTTCCGTATAAAGATGGGCTTTTTCTTATCACTCAGGGAGGCATTCCTCTTCTGGATGTTTCTACAGGTAAGCTTAGCCGGAAGTTTTGGGAGCAACATCCTGAATTGCCCGAAACTTCAGTGGCCGATATATTTGTTGATTCTTCCGGGCGTATGTGGATGAGCTTTTTTGGGTGGGGGATTGTTATGTACGATACACAATCAGGTGAATTGACGGATTACAGGAATCGACCATCAGGGCCCGCTTCTCTACCCCATTTCAGGGTGGTTGATATTTTTGAAGATAGTGAAAACCGGGTGTTTTTCACAACCGAAGGAGCAGGCGTCCTTCAGTATGATGAGAAGAATGATCAGTTTAAACGGTTTACCGCCAGCCAAGACAGTTTGTTGAGTGATTTTTGTTTGAACCTTGCCGAATCACCCGATGGAGAACTTGTTATTACTTCCTATGAGGGAATTACGTTTTTTGATTTGGAAAGTGGCGAATCGCAATACTATACGATCCACGATAATTTGCCACTTTCCGGCATCATTGAAGAAAACGGCCTTTTTGTGGCCTCCGACGGGGAGATTTTTGTTGGTGGAATAGATGGCATGGTCTCATTCCGAAAGGAGGAGCTGAGTGTTTTGGAGACGGAGTACAATATTTATTTGTCCAAGCTCCAGATCAATAATAAGCTTATCAGAGCCCATGATGAAAGTGGTGTGTTAGAAAAAGAATTGGCGTTTACTTCTTCTATTGTGCTGAATCACAAACAGAATAATGTTGACATTGAGTTTAGTACCTCCAATTATGTGAGGTATGCTCATAGGGAGTATGAATATAAATTAGAGGGATTTAATAAGAAATGGGTGCCCACTGAAGGGTTTAATATTACTTATACCAATTTAAGTCCCGGGGATTATCGATTGATGATCCGGGAAAAAGGTACTGAGAAGGACCTCTCTGAAATGGCCGTATTAGATATTCGGGTTAAGCCGCCCTATTATGCAACCACGTTGGCTTACGTGTTATATGTTTTCCTTTTGCTCTCTCTGGTTACTGGCATTATTTTGTTTAACCGCTCGAAGGCTCTTTTAAGAGCCTCGCTGGAGATTGAACGCAAAGAAAAACAGCAGATTAAGATGCTCAATCAGGCTAAGGTCCGGTTTTTCACGAATGTTTCTCATGAATTTCGCACACCATTGACTCTTATTATTAATCATGCCCGTTTGATCGAAGGCCTTAAAGGGCTTCCTACCTCTGCACAGACTCAGGTAGAGAAAATTAAAAAGCACACAACCCGCCTGCGGCATATGATCAATGAGATACTTGACTTCAGGAAACAAGAGCAGGGTGAATTAAAGTTAAATGTGGAATGGGTGGACCTTATTGATTTTCTTAAGGAAATTTTTGGAGCGTTTAAAGATTACGCCCAAAATATGCAGATTGAATTCAGGCTTGATCACCCGGATGAGGTTATCGGAACATGGCTTGATCCCGCCCAGATGCAGAAAGTTTTTTACAATCTTTTATCCAATGCTTTTCGGTTTACTTCGGCCGGAGATCTGATTGTTATGGAGGTTGCTAAAAAGAGCCAGTCTGTGATTATTAAAGTTCGCGATACAGGAAAAGGAATAGAGCAAGATGAGCTTCATAAAATTTTTGATCGATATTATCAGGCCGAAAATTTCACTTCCTATCAGGCCGGAAATATGAGTACAGGCATAGGCCTTGCGCTTTCGAAGGGCATTGTCGAGTTGCACCATGGCACCCTGGAGGTGGAAAGCACTCCCGGTGAAGGCAGTGTTTTTAAAATTGAATTGCTTTTGGGTGATGAGCATTTTTCCAATGATCAGAAAAGCGGTTCTTATACAAGGGATACACAGATTATTGAGGAACTTTCTACGCGCCTTGAAACGGAAGAGACTTCCGGTGAGAAAATCTCCAACACCGGTGAGCTTCCCCAGGTCTTAATTGTAGAAGATAATGAAGACTTGCTGGCATTATTAAAGGAGTTGTTTGAACCTTTGTATAGGGTTGAGCTGGCAACCAATGGGGAGGATGGTCTTCAAAAAGCAAAAGAAATTGTTCCGGACCTGGTGATTAGTGATGTTATGATGTCCCGAATGTCGGGTACCGTCTTGTGTCAAAAAATAAAATCCAGCTATAATTTGTCTCATATCCCGGTAATTTTACTTACTGCACTAGACGATTACGGAGAGATGATTCATGGCCTCAAAGTCGGGGCTGACGATTACATCTTAAAACCGTTTGATTCCGATCATCTTATTGCACGGTGTAATAATCTTATCTCGACCCGTAAGACTTTGAAAGAAAAGTATTCAGGTTATGAACAACCGGGAGAGGTGGTACTTGCGCAGGACAGCTCAGATAAAGAATTCATTGAGAATATTCATAAGGTCATTCAGGATAATCTTATGAATACCTTGTTCAGTGTTGATGATCTGGCCCGGGAAACCGGAATGGGCAGAAGTAAACTTTATGCCCGGGTGAAGGAAGTAACGGGATATACGCCCAATGAATACATTATGAACTATAAGCTCAAACGTGCCATGACGCTGCTTAAAGAAAGGAAAAATCTTTCTGTTTCAGAGGTGGCATTCCAATTGGGGTTTAGTAGTGCCCGATATTTCAGTCTTTGTTTTAAAGATCATTATGGCATTCCCCCCTCTTCTGTGAAAAAAGGA
>JBNJDH010000211.1:0-5810 GCA_051744695.1 Bacteroidota bacterium
CCAGACAGTCATATCCTCCCCTTCTTCAAAAATGGTCCCTTCTACCAGGAGGGGTGAAAATTTAAGACACCTGAATTTTCTGCCACTTCGGTCTTTTATAGTCTCACGCCCCAGATACCTAATATACAAATTGTGGACCTCACCGTCAACAATCATATTAATGGGTATCTTTTCATCTTTTTGGTATTTTGAGAAATCGATATTCCTGGCCTGATAAACCATAGAGAGAATGTCGTAAGTGCATTCGGGCCAGGTAAGAACAGTATCTCGATAAGGCTTCTCCCTTTTGCTGATAGAGGCATTCACCTCACGGGCCTCATCATCAAAAAGGTAATGAAAGTGGGCCCGGTAAGACCCTTCGTGAGTCTTGCGATGAAACTCGAAAGGTTTAAGACTGTGAGGATCAACCCAAACTTCAAAACTGTCGCGGACCTTAAAAAAAACATCATAAGCTTTCCGACTATTTCCATGTGCCTTAAGATGCCAGGCGGGACGGTCGTTCCATTGATCCTCCTCAACACCAAAAGTTACTCTCCCGGCATTGACCCATACCAATCCCCAATTGTAATAAGCATTATAATGAACCTCTTCGCCCGGCTGAAAAACCACCTCCTCATTGTAGCACTGCCCCGTTATGCTTTGAAAAAAGCCTGCCGCAAACAAAACCAGAGCCAGAGCCAGAGCCAGAACAACAAACCGGATTTTTAGAAAGACAGAAAAAATACAGGATAAATATCTCATCAGGATAAAATCTTAATATTCACTCATATAAAAAACCCCATACATTGGTGATTTCATAAAACCCTTCATTGATTTACTTCCCCAATTTTTCCTTCCACCGATGAAATTTTTCCCTCCATTCTTCCCAAAGGCCCTTTTCGGGCATCAATATTGAGTGTAGAATAAATGCGTCCGGCATAGGGTTCCAGTATTTTGTATGCCTGGTTCACGATTTCAAGCGCTTCTTCCATGGTTTCGGTTTCAATGGTCGTGCCCATCGGATTGAGCCGGTATGAAACACCGCTTTCCCTGACATATTGAATGACTTTACCGACATATTCACTAACGCTTTCTCCCTTGTCAGTAGGGAACATGGCAAAATTGAGTAATACAGACATAACACTATCTTCTTTGGTTTCTTTGTGAATTGTTATTGTCCTCTCTTTTGATCCTGTTCTTTTCCACAAATTCAAAGAGGGGATGCTCCTCCAAATCCCAGGGCACTTCCTGATCCCAGTTGGCACGTACATTAATGGTATCCGGATAATAATGAACCCTCTCGGGCTGGAGATCTTCACTGAAATCTCCTGTATCCCATTCTCTGTTATCATTTTTGTCATTCAGCACCCTCAGAAAATAACTGCCGGGATTAACATAACGGAAAGCCAGTTTCCCTCCGTCAGGAACTTTTCCACTCCGGACCACTTCATCTTTAGTATCAAGGACCTGAAGTACCGCATTATCCTTAAAGGCCTCCAGGTTGATATACAAAGTTCCGTAATTGTCTTCTTCTTTTATGCTAAACTTACTGCTCACCTCATTGTTGGGGCGACCATAAATATCCCGAATGGCGGCTGAATCGATGGTTAGCTGGTATTCTTCTCCGGGCTCCCGTTCATGAACGATTTCATAGTGTCTGATCCGGACAGAATCCTGTTCCAGCTCATATTCAACCGGTTGATAAACTGAATCCACGAGTTGAGCTACTTCAATGCCGTCCCGGTTAATTTGCGCCACAGGAACCGGGAAGTTCAGGCGGGTTGCACCACGAATATCCTGAGTACCGCTTGTCGTTTTTACAGGCAGCGGTTTCACAGAGGGACCTTCATCATCTTCAGACTTTTTTTCATCTTTAGAGCGTGAAATCATATTGAGTGTATCTTTTTGATCGACAAGCTCATTCAATGAATCACGCACCTGGTAGGTTGCCTGAACCCTGAGTGAATCCCTCGAAATAAGGCTGCTGTCATTCAACCAAATCATCACAGAATCATGTCTGGCCGACCGCTCATAAATAAACCAGTCTTCTTGTTCGGGTTCGGTTTCCAATAACTTAATGCCCAGTCTTTGACGAAGGGAACGATTAAAAACAAAATCCATGCGGTGACGTTCAGAGCGGTTGTCTTCATCCAAAAACTGCCTGTCATCTTCTTCCTGGAAGAGAAAAAGCTCGAGGCTGTCAGGCAGATAAACCAATTCGTCATAAACCATAACCGTATCAAGCGTTACGGAGTCTTTAAACAGGGAGTCGGTTCTTTCGCGCCATTCATAGTGGGGTTCCACCAGTTCAGGGTGCCAGGCAATCCGCTCGTTCCAAAGATCAAAACGATAATTCCTGTTGGCATCTTCAAGGGCAAAAATTCGGTAATCACCTTCAGCCAGGTTTTTTATGGAGAATCGTCCGTTTTCATTGGTTTTGGCCACCCGGGGAGGCACCATTTCAGTAAAAGCAGAATCAGCATGATTAGAATGCGCCATGACAAGAGCGCCTTCCACAGGTTTATGAGTGTCGGCCTCCAGGAGATGCCCCGATATACGAAGACTGTCCTGTGTCTCTCCTGTAGAAAAAGTAAACGTGAAATCTTCCAGTGGATTCCCTTCATTGTTGTCCCGAATGGCATCAGCAAAATCTATTGTATAAGTAGTCGCGGGCTGGAGTTCTTCATTGAATTTAACACTCACTTTATTCCCTCTGCCCGTAAATGAAGGTTGCTCATTCAGCGGCGGAGAAACCACAATTTTCTGCATGGCTTCCTCCAGAACAACAAGTTCATTAAACTCAATGACGATCTCATTTCCATCAAAATTCATTGCATCCATGGGCGGCTCGGACCCCACCATTCGCGGTGGAGTTTCATCTTTGGGGCCTCCTTCCGGATATCCCTGACTGGCGCACTGCCATAAGACAACAACAAACAAAACAAAGAAAACGCGCAATGAAATTTTTTTCAGCATCAGTCGTTTATTTTCGGTAAAGAACGAAACAAAGTTAGATTAAAATGATGAAACTTTTTAAATTTGCCCGGCATTATGGATGCAAAATAATGGTAAAATGGCAGGACTTTTGATGATACGCGTTTTGCAAAATCAATATCAGATGCCTCAATACAATTCCACTATTTAGGAAACAAAAACCATGCAAACAAACGAGCAATACAAAACCAAAAATCGCAGGAACTGGTACATTGCACTGGGTGCAGCTATACTTATTATTATCACCCTGGGGGTTTTATATTATCTGCAAAACAGGGAAATGACCCAGGTTGTGGAAGAAATGAAGGTTGAAAAGGAAATTTTGACCGAAGAATACCAGGACTTGGCAATGGGCTATGACTCCCTCGAATCAAACAGCGACACCCTCAACACGATGCTGGAACAGGAGCGTGAAAAGGTGGAGCATCTGATTGAAGAGATCAAAACGCTCAAAGCCACCAACGCGGCAAAAATACGGGAATACCGCAAAGAATTATCCACATTGCGGGGGATTTTAAAAAGCTATGTGGCTCAAATTGACAGCCTCAACCGCATCAATGAAGAATTGAAAAAGGAGAATGTAGAATACCAGCAGCGTTATAATCAAATTGAAAATTCATACAACCAACTGGAATCCGAAAAATCGGAACTTGAGGGAAAAGTAGAAATCGCCAGTCGCCTGGAAACTGAAGAAATGAGGGCCCAGGGTCTGAACTCAAGGGGACGAAGCACGCGACGAATAAACAGGATAGACAAGATTGAGGTTTGTTTCACCGTGAAAAAGAACTCCACAGCCCCCGTTGGGATGAAACCCTTTTACATCCGGATCGAACGGCCCGACGGACAAATTCTCCTGGAAAGCCGTGACAACCAATTTGAATACGAAAACTCCGAAATCCATTACACGGCCATGCGGGAAGTAGAATATGGAGGAGATGCAATGGAAATTTGCATATTTTATGATGTGGACATGGGAGAACTCATGGAGGGAGAATACACCACGGATGTTTTTGCCGACGGCGCCAACATAGGCCGCTTCACGTTTGAACTACGCTAAAACTTTAATCCTATCCCCAATCATAAGGGGTCAACTGATAAACGTAGTAGTTGAGCCAGTTTGAAAACAACAAATGGGCATGGCTGCGCCATCTGACAAGAGCTTTCTGGGCAGGATCATTGTCTTTGAAATAGTTCTCAGGCTTTTTAATTTGCAACCCACGCTCCAGGTCGCGATAATATTCCTCTCCCAACGTAAATTTATCGTATTCAGGATGCCCTGTCAGGAAAATTTGTTTCCTGTCCTGCGACAACGCCAGATATGGCCCGGCTTTCCGGGAGTCACTTAACAATATCAACCCCTCTTTTTCTTCAATATCCGAACGCCTCACTTCCGTATAGCGCGAATGAGGGGCCCAGAACACATCATCAAATCCTCGCAACAGTGGCTCTTGCGGGCCATTGACAAAATGTTCGTAAATTCCGAAAAGTTTGGCCGGCAATTCATATTTGGGCACACCGAAATGATAGTAAAGACCTGCCTGTGCTCCCCAGCAAATGTGCAGGGTAGAGGTTACGTTGGTTTTGCTCCATTCCATGATTTCGCACAGCTCATTCCAGTAAGTCACTTTCTCGAAATCAAGCAACTCAACAGGAGCCCCTGTAATAATCAACCCATCATAATGCTTTTCCTTTACTTCTTCAAAGGTTTTATAAAAACTGATCAAATGTTCCTGAGGTGTATGCTTCGGGGTATGCGAGGAAGTAACCAACAATTCTACCTCCACCTGCAATGGCGTATTGGACAGCACACGAAGAAGGTGCGTTTCTGTCTTGATCTTCAACGGCATCAGATTGAGCACGAGGATATGCAGCGGTCTGATATCCTGAGCGACCGCCCGGCTCTCGCCCATGACAAAGACATTCTCCGCTTCCAGCAGTGACTTGGCAGGTAAAGTATCTGGAATATTTACTGGCATGACATTTCCGGTTTGTTAAAAACAATGGCGTACAAAGATAGGGCAAAGATGAGAAAAACCAATCTGCTGCCCCCGAAAGTTTCGGACAAAAAAATCCTACTCCTGGGATTTCTTCAAAACCCGGAAAATAAAAAAAATAAAGCACCTCCAAACACCTGCAATGGGCCCGGGCAGTGACTCTACCGTTTCAAAATGCCATAGAACAAGATATTCAGAATATTATCGAGCTGAAGCCTAAAATCATCAAAATTTTCAATTCCCCGGAAGAGTGGCAATTCCAACCCCCGCAATGCGGTGCTGATGCCAATGGCAGCCAGTCGTAGGTTTTTTACATCAAATTCTCCCCGGGTGACACCTTCTTCCATAATCGACTTCAACATGTTCTGTTCGGCCTGCTCCGATTCTTGTCGCACATCATCCAAAAAGTGATAATCACTATAGGTTTCATCGCGCATAGCTTTTTGAAAATTTTCAAGCTCCCTGAGGGTTTCCATTCGCACAATCACGTAGTCGTGGAATTTTTGACGGGGTGCATACTCACTGTCAACCACTTCGCGCAGACGCCTTTCCAGAAGTTCGGCTTCCAATTCGATGACAGCCTGAAAAATCTCTTCTTTGTTTTTGAAGTAATAATACAAAGAACTTTTCCCTTTGCGCAGGGCCTGCGCTATATCTTCCATGGTCGTTTTCCGGTAACCGAATTTTGCAAACAGATCCCGGGCTGATTTAAGAATGGCTATACGGACCGTATCCTGTCCTGATACCATTGAGGTGAAAATGTCGCTCATAGTACTTAAATTGTGGTTATAGAGAAAATGAATGATTACTTAGCCGGAATAAAGTCAAGCTGCCGTTTCTCGA
>JBNJDH010000212.1:0-5807 GCA_051744695.1 Bacteroidota bacterium
GATACCGGTCAATTTCTTCCGGGGCCACATCAATTCGATACAGCAAATTAAAAAATTTTGCAGCATCCCGGGTCAACAAGTCTTCTACATGCTTTTCCATCTGACTGAAGAGTTCCTGATAAAAATCCCGCACATACCCGGAAAACGAAATGTCCAGATCAAACCCGGCAAAATCTTTAATGATCTGCCCGGCGGTTTCGCGGATCAGGTCTTCACGCTTTGCAGCTCTGCTGATTTCATCGGTTGTAAGTGACGGAAAATTCATTCCTCATCCTCCTCCTCGTCTTCATCCAAAAATTTGAAAGAATAAAGAAGGGATTCTATTTCCCAAACCAGATTTCTTTTCTCGGGTTTTTCGGGTGCATAGATATATCCGTCAGTTACCACAACACGCCCGTTTTCCTCATCGATATGGGCGAAAGAAACAAAAGGTCCACCCATGAGATCGCCTTTCACCTTCCATAAGCCCCTCAATTCAACAACCTGGTGATCGTTGTTGTTAAAACGCTTATAGGTCACCGGAAGTCTTGATTCAGTAGCCATATAAGAACCTTCGGAAGGTCCGGGCACGTTCTTCTTAAGAACAGAATCGCGTTTGTTGAGCAGGAAAGATTTGGAAATTGATTCAGGCCCGGTATAATCATAGGACCATACAAAAAGCCCTTTACTGGTCAATGGTGTCTCCTCTGACATCCACATGAAATTTTTGCCCGGCTTGTTTTCACTGAAACCGGTCGGGATAATCATAAATGCATTCCACTCTTCCTTAAACTCCTCAACCAACTCTTTATTGATGTATTTCCGAAAATATCGTTCATTCCTTTCTCGTTCGGCCTTCACAAAAAAACTGGTTAACCTGACTTCCTCCGCATCGAGCAAGGAATCAAGTTCCCATGAATCTCCGGCGACAATTCTGGTCATGGCTTGTTGTTTTCCCCACCGGTCTTTGTAAAATTTTATATCAGCATCCTCCTCCCGATCCATATCGACTATAACCAGATTCCGGAAAGAGCGTAAACGTTCGCCAAAGGCCCGATGTGGAATAATGGAAGTGTCAAATAACTTCTCAGCCTGCGGCAAGCCCTGAACCGGCTGATGCATGATCTTTTCCATGGTCTCGCCCCCCACAGCGTTCTTAACAGAATCATCCATAACGATCAGCATTTCACCCTTGCTGCCCGATATGTTGGGTTTGTGCCCCCCCTCTTCATCCTTGCATCCAAAAAACAACAGGGGAAGGAGCATAATTAAAATTGTTATTATCTGCTTGGAACTACGGCAACAATCGTGTTTCATGTCTCGTCTTATATTTGTAAATATTTAAACTTACCTGGATCCGAACTTGCTCATCAGCAATCCTCATTTAGATCCAACCAACTTCAGTGCAAAAGTTATTCCCAAATTTTAATGGGTTGGGACATATATCTGCGGAAACCCAACTATACCCTTCTCTTCCCCGGCAATGACGCCGGCTCAAGACGGGAATTTCCTGTCACCCGTCTGAATCGGGAAGATATATAATGCCGGCATTCAGACTAGGCCGGTCAAGGTCTCTCTCGATTTCGGGAACCGGAACCCTTGCTTCTTCCGGCATTTCTGGTTTCCACACCGTCAGCACTTGCCCGGCATGAAGAAATTTATTGTCAAGATCGTTCCAATGCATAAGGTCTTCAACCCGGCATTGATACTGCATTGCAATTTCGTGAAAAAATTCACCCGGAGCAACAATATGCTCCGTTTTCGCACGTCCGGTTGTATCTCCGGCTGCCGGAGTTTCAGTCGCTGGAGGGGCTGTTTCGGTCTGAAAATGGGGGTGTTCCTGATGAAAAACCTCAACTTTATTTTCCGGGATGACAATCCTGACCGGACCGGGAATAACAGGGATATAATCCATTTTGTAAGCAGGGTTCAGCTGCCGCAATACCTCCATGGAAATATCGGTTTTCTCAGAAATTTGTTCAAAGGAGACCCCGCCATTCACTGAAGTTGTCAGAATATCATCAAAAGTAAACCCGCCGGAAGGAACTTCAATGCCATAAGAATGGTGATAATTCATGGCATAATTAATGGCAATAAATGCCGGCACATATCCCCGGATTTGATCAGTAAGATAAGGCCTCAATTTCCAATAATCGGTTTCTCCCCCTGCCTTGGCAATGGCATTTTTTACAGTGCCAATGCCCCCATTGTATGCAGCAATGACCAGCAGCCAGTCATCAAAATTCTGATGAAGATATCTCAGGTACCGGCAGGCCGCATCCGTAGCTTTTACCGGATCAGAACGCTCATCAACGTAGGAGGTCACTTTGAGATCGAACATTCGGGAAGCCTGATAGAGAAACTGCCAAAGTCCCACCGCACCGGACGATGACCTGGCTCCGGGATCGAGAGCCGACTCAATCACGGCCAGATATTTTAATTCCAGGGGCAGCTCATATTTATCCAGATATTCCTCAAATAAAGGAAAATACATCTCTGCACGCCCGAGAATTTTTGAGAGATGATCGGGACGTTTTTTTGTGTAAACATCCACGTAGGCCCGAACGTGCCGATTGTAAGTCAACGGCATTGGTGTTTGCCGATTTAGCTTTTCAATTCTTGATTCCACCAAATAATCAGGCACATGCGATTTGCCGTCATCCGCTTGTGCAAAAACAATTCCTGTCAGAAAAAACAGCCCTAAACTTAAAAACGCTCTTCCGGCCATAGAAACAATCTACTCTCGCAGGTGACATAGAGAAAAACTCCCTCCTTATCAGGCCTGGGAATTGTTCTTATTCTCCCCATTGTCTTTGTCCTGATCCTCGTCCTGATCTTCCAAAGATTTCTTCTTTTCTTCGGAAGCCTCACTCCTGGCTTTCTTGAATTCACTCATGCCTTGCCCCAGACCTTTCATAAGTTCGGGAATCTTTCGGCCACCAAACAACAACAAAATGGCCAGTACAATGATAATCCATTCCCAGCCACCGGGCAAAATCAGAAAATTTGAAAATAGTTCCATATCTTAATAATTAATTGTCAGAAAACGACTCTGTTCTCTTGCCTTTTCAACAGCCCAACGAGCTGCAACGACCTTTGTTCAAAAAAGCCTCTCCACAAATGTATAAATTAATTAATTCTCGGGAGCGATTTTCCCTTAATTTATACATGCAATAGATCGTTAGATTATTAGATGCAAGATGTAAGAAAATTCGTATAACACTGATATACTGTGATTTAATCTATAATATGCCATTGCTTAAACGTCTGTATAACAGGGTATTACAAAAGCTTAACGGACTATTGTACATGCATTCACCCCTGAAACTTCTTTTGCCTGATTCAATTATGAATGGAATCAGGTTCATCGAACGGACTGTATAAACTCATTCAAAAAGCCATCTGTAAATGTCATTTCCATTGGCATACAATAAAAGACCGAGCAGCAAGATCATGCCAATGAGCTGGGCATGTTCCAGGAACTTCTCATTAGGCTTTCGCCCGGTCACTATCTCATACATTAGAAACATCACATGTCCTCCATCGAGAGCAGGAATGGGAAGAATATTCATAAATGCCAGGATTATGGACAGCAAGCCGGTGGTATGCCAAAAACTTTGCCAATTCCAACTGGCGGGAAACAAGCCTCCTATTGTGCCAAAACCTCCTACCTGTCGGGCCCCTTCTTTGGTGAATATCAGTTTTAGTTGTTTGACGTAACCAACCAAAAAATTCACCCCTTTCTTAATACCCGCGGGGAAAGCTTCAAAAAAGCCATATTTATGTCGTTTGATATCGAGATATCGACCGGGATCACGATTGCCAATCCCGATTTTTCCTGATTTGTTCACAGCTACCGAGAGAGACATTTTTTCCCCGTCGCGGTATAACGATACAGTGGTGGTATCGCCTGTATGCGTCAGCAATTCATCGACAAATGAATGGAAGAAAGGGGTATCCTTGCCTCCAACACCTACCAGGCTGTCTCCTTTTTGCAGGCCGGCTTTCTCCGCAGGCATACCCGGCAGCACCGAATCAACAACAAAGGGGACCCTGTAGCGGGCAAAGCCCTGTACATTTTCAGACATAAGACGTTTTCCCAGTTCATCGGGAAGGGAGAGATCGAAAATGGAATCCCCTCGTTGAACGGTTAATTTTTTCGGATTTTCAAGCAACACATGTTTGGAAATATCGCTGGTAGTTTCCACTTCAAAAGTGTCTACCGCCAGCACTTTATCCCCATCCTGAAGACCGATTTCATGACCAATGGGATGAAAAGCCAGCCCGTAAGAGGCACCTTCCACAGGAATATAAGACTCCCCCCACTTAAACAGGATCATCCAGAAAATAAACATGGCCAGAAGGAAATTGACCAGCACACCCCCGATCATGATCAGCAAACGCTGCCAGGCAGGTTTTGCTCTGAATTCATGAGGTTGAGGAGGCTGCTTCATCTGCTCCTTGTCCATGGACTCGTCCATCATCCCGGAAATTTTCACATAGCCCCCCAATGGGAGCCAGCCTAAACCATATTCAGTTTCTCCTTTCTTAAATTTGAAGAGGGAAAACCCGGGGTTGAAAAAGAGATAAAATTTTTCGACACGTGTTTTAAATATCCGGGCAAAAAGAAAGTGACCAAACTCGTGAAGAATAACAAGGATAGAAAGACTCAGAATGAGTTGTAATGCTTTTATTAAAAATTCCATGTGTTATTGTCTAAATATTAAGATCATCATTATCGATTTTCCAGGGCACAAATATATGTTTTTTCTATTTGGCCACAATTTCACCTGCAAGGGATCTTGCTTCCCGGTCGGTTTCAATGTAATCTGCAAACCGGGGGTGCTCAACAAAAGATGATTTGGCCATGGTTTGTTCGATGACATATGACATCTCCAGAAAACCAATTCTGTCATTTAAAAAGGCATCCACAGCAATTTCATTGGCTGCATTGACAATGCAGGGCATATTTCCCCCGCGGCTCATAGCTTCAAAAGCCAGGGAAAGATTCCGGAACACCTTGGTATCGGCCTTTTCAAAAGTAAGTGACGGGTAATCGGCAAAACAAAACCGCGTAAAATTGTTCTCAAGCCGGCGGGGATACCCCATGGCATACTGAATGGGCCCTTTCATGTCGGGAAGCCCCATCTGGGCTTTAACGGACCCGTCAATAAACTGTACAAGCGAGTGCACAATCGATTGGGGATGCACCACGATATCAATCTTCGAAGCATCCACATCGAAAAGCCATTTGGCTTCAATGGCTTCAAATCCTTTGTTCATTAAGGTGGCCGAATCAATGGTGATCTTGTTCCCCATCTTCCAATTGGGGTGTTTCAACGCTTGTGCACGGTCCACATTTCTGAGAAATTCAATGTCTTTCCCCCTAAAAGGGCCACCTGAAGCGGTAAGAATAATCTTCTCTACGGCAGCCGGATCCTCACCCATCAAGCATTGAAAGATGGCAGAATGTTCAGAATCGACGGGAAGAATGGGGACCTTATTTTGTTTGGCAAGATCCATGACCAGCTCTCCGGCCACTACCAAAGTTTCTTTATTTGCCAAAGCCACGGGTTTGCCTGCCTCCAGTGCTTTCATGGTGGGCATCAATCCTGAAAATCCCACCAGGGCGACCAGCACCATATCCACCGTACTCATGGTTGTTACCTGAGCAATGGATTCTTTGCCGGCATAAACTTTAACCGGATAATCTTCCAGTTGATCGCAAACCCATTTATATTTTTCATTACAGCCGATCACCACAGCATTGGGGGTGTATTTCCGGGCCTGTTTTATCCACCACTTTTCATTGTTTCATGCCCTCAGAA
>JBNJDH010000213.1:0-5787 GCA_051744695.1 Bacteroidota bacterium
TCAAAAGGCTGAACGGGTGAAAAACAATCCGGAGGCGCCTCAATGGGAAAAAGACCTGTTCCGCTTCATTGAAGAGTGGCTGGAACCATCAGAATATATCCGGATCCCCACATCCGGCTCCACCGGCACGCCAAAAATGATGCGGGTTTCGAAAAGAGCGATGTTGCGTTCGGCTTTCAACACCATTGCCTTTTTTAAATTGCATCCCGGCCATTCCGCACTGCTATGTCTATCGTGCAAATTCATCGCCGGAAAAATGATGGTCGTCCGTGCACTGGCGGGGGGACTTCACCTCATCACCGCACCGGTATCAGGACATCCCCTGCAAAATTCCGGCAAACCCGTCGATTTTGCCGCCATGACTCCTCTCCAAATGAGCAATGAGCTGCAGCAACCAAACAATTTCTTCCCCTCGATTGTCATACTGGGCGGAAGCCCGGTGAGCCGGCAATTGTCAAAAGACCTTCAGGATTGCCCCTCCCGCATCTGGGAAACTTACGGAATGACCGAAACCCTCTCTCATGTAGCCCTCCGGCCGGTCAATGGCCCCGACGCATCCGGTTTTTTTCAACCATTGAAGGAAGTCCGTCTTTCCCTGGATGAACGCCATTGCCTGGTCATTGAAGCTGAAGGCATTACGACCCGGCCGGTGGTGACCAACGACATGGCCGAACTGCATGAAAACGGCCGCTTCAGAATTAAGGGAAGAATAGACAACATCATCAATACAGGAGGAATCAAAGTTGTACCCGAAGAGATCGAAAAAACAATTGCTCCTTATATGCCCGCTCCTTTTTTTGTATCATCAGTCTCCCATCCCGTTTTGGGACAAGAACTTGTAATAATCACAGAAAAAGAAATCCCGGAAGAAGAAAAGTTCCTCGAAAAGCTGAAAAAAATTCTCCCTTCTTATCATGCACCACGCCGGATCCTTGTAAAAACGCCTCTCCCCCGCACCGAAACAGGTAAAATTATAAGACGACTGTTTTGAGTAGCATATTCCTTTCATCTTTGGTATCTTTGCAAACTTTTGGAATAACAGGATGCGGATAAGCGCGTTTCCAAAACAAAGAGATAACACCAGAGCCTTTATTCATAAAGCGGCCTCGACAGGTTTTAACACCTTACACAACCCGTTTTTTCCACGGAAATGTGAAAGCAGGTCAATATCATTTAACAATGGCTGAAACAAAAACATCAAAAACAAACTTCATAAGCATAAAAGGGGCCCGGGTCCACAATCTGAAAAACATCGACCTTGACATCCCCCGCAACCGGTTCATTGTCATCACCGGTGTTTCAGGATCCGGGAAAAGTTCGCTGGCCTTTGATACCCTGTATGCCGAAGGTCAACGGCGTTATGTAGAAAGCCTCAGCGCCTATGCCCGGCAGTTTCTGGGGCGAATCGACAAACCCGAGGTCGACTATATCAAAGGCATTCCGCCTGCTATCGCCATTGAGCAAAAAGTCAACACACGAAACAGCCGGTCCACGGTCGGCACATCCACGGAAATCTATGATTTTCTCAAATTGCTTTTTGCGCGCATCGGCCGGACTTTTTCTCCCGTCTCGGGCAAAGAGGTGAAGAAACATCATACCGAAGATGTAATCAACTTCATCAACCGCTATGAAAAGGGCACCAAAATGGCTATTCTCGCACGCATCCAGCCTCCCGAAGGCCGCAGCTGCGCACAACACCTCTCCATCCTCTCACAGCAGGGATTCAGCCGGTTAGAAACGGAAGGAAACTTCATGCGCATGGAAGAAATGCTGCAAAAAACCGATAAACCGGAAGAGTGTAGCGAGCTCAACCTGGTGGTCGACCGCATCAGCGTCAACAAGGAAGATGACGACACCAACTCGCGGCTTGCCGATTCCATCCAAACTGCTTTTTACGAAGGGTTGGGAGAATGCCTGGTCAAGGTTTTCGGCGAAGAAAAGCCCGAAAAGTTCTCGTTCTCCAACCGGTTTGAAGCCGACGGCCTCACGTTTGAAGAGCCATCGGAACACATGTTTTCTTTCAACAATCCGTTGGGTGCCTGCCCCACCTGCGAAGGTTTCGGAAACGTGATCGGGATTGATGAAGACCTGGTGGTGCCGGACAAAAACCTCTCGATTTATGACGGCGCCATCGCCTGCTGGCGGGGAGAGAAAATGGGCGAATGGAGAAAACAACTGGTCCGCAATGCCCATAAATTCGATTTCCCAGTGCATAAACCGTATTATGAACTGCCCCCCGAGCAACGACGTTTGCTCTGGACTGGCAATCAGTTTTTTTATGGGCTGAACGACTTTTTCCAATACCTCGAGTCGAAGCAATACAAGATCCAATACCGGGTCATGCTTTCCCGCTACCGGGGAAAAACCTTATGTCCCGAATGTGAGGGCACCCGCCTGAAAAAAGAAGCCATGTACGTGAAAGTAGCCGGCAAAAACATACACGACCTGGTGCTGATGCCGGTTTCTGAACTTTCAAGCTTTTTTGAGAACATCCAACTCACGGAGCACGAGCAACAAGTTGCCACGCGTTTGCTGGTCGAAATTACTTCCCGGCTGGAATTTCTCAACAAAGTGGGGCTCGGATACCTGACACTCAACAGACTCTCCTCCACCCTCTCCGGCGGGGAAAGCCAGCGAATCAACCTGGCCAAATCACTGGGCAGCAGCCTCGTGGGCTCTCTTTACATTTTGGATGAGCCTAGTATCGGCCTGCATCCCCGCGATACGCATCTCCTGATCGATGTACTTCATCACCTGAAAAAAATCGGGAATACCGTGATTGTGGTGGAACATGATGAAGAGATCATCCGGGCGGGCGATGAGATCATCGACATCGGGCCGGGGGCCGGCCAGCACGGTGGCGAAATTGTTTTCCAGGGGAACTTTCGCGAACTTGAGGCCACGCCCGACAGTTTAACCACGCAATACCTCAACGGGACACGGGCCATTGAACTGCCCCGGAACAGGCGTTCGTGGAACCATGCCATCAACATCATCGGAGCCCGTGAAAACAACCTGAAAAACATCACTGTTCAGATGCCTCTGAATGTGCTCCACGTCATTACCGGAGTTAGTGGCTCCGGCAAATCCTCACTGGTCAAAACCATTCTGAACCCGGCACTAAAAAAGTTGAAAGGAGGACAAGCCGGCAAAACTGGAGATTTTGATATTCTGAAAGGAAACACGGATGCCGTGGACGATGTAGAATTCATCGATCAAAACCCCATCGGCAAATCATCGCGATCCAATCCAGCCACCTACCTCAAAGCCTATGATGAGATCAGAAAGCTCATGGCCGCTCAGAAAGCAGCCCAGATCAACGGGCTGAAACCAGCCCATTTCTCATTTAATGTGGACGGCGGACGTTGTGAAGAGTGCCAGGGTGAAGGCACCATCAAAATTGAAATGCAGTTCATGGCCGACATTGTTCTGACCTGTGAACATTGTCAGGGCAAACGCTTCAAACCGCAAATTCTCGAGGTTACTTACAACGGGAAAAACATCCATGAAATCCTGGAAATGACCGTCAACCAAAGCCTCGAATTTTTTGGAGAGATCAAAGGAAGCTCCGAAAAGAAAATTGTCAACCGGCTGCAACCACTGGCCGATGTAGGACTGGGATATGTGCGTCTGGGACAATCTTCAAGCACGTTAAGCGGGGGAGAAAGTCAGCGCATCAAACTGGCTTCATTTCTCGGACTGGAAAAAACCAGTCCGACACTCTTCATTTTTGACGAACCCACCACAGGACTTCATTTTCACGACATTCAGAAATTATTGAAAGCATTTGAGGCTCTTATTGAGAAAGGACATACCGTGCTGGTGGTGGAACACAACATGGAGATCATCAAATCGGCCGATTGGGTCACGGACCTGGGTCCTGAAGGCGGAAAAAACGGGGGACATCTGGTTTTTGCAGGAAAACCCGAAGACCTGGTTGCAAACGGGGAAGGTTATACAGGTAAATATCTGGCTCCTTACCTGGAAAAAAGCCCTGTAAAAAGTTAAAGAGAACCCGGATTCATCAATTCCGCTCAATTCCAAAAAGAACGGCTATACACCCACCCGTGTTGGTGTTCGGATCATCATCCTCCGTGACCTGAATGTCAACGGAAACATTTTGGGTGGTCTGTATATCAAAATCCCATTGGGAAGCAAAATCATGCTTCTTATTATCAAAAATAACCTGGCCCCTCTCATCTTTTAGCTTATAGCGGATCGGTGGCAGCTCAGGTACACCCATCACCACCAGCCGGTATTTCATTCCATCGAAAACGGTTTTTCTCAGAACCATTCGCTCCCCTTCTCCCAAAATAGTGGCATTCAAATTTCCGTCATGAAGAAAAGGAGACAACTCCGGCTTAACCACACCGCGGGCAAATTGAGCACATTGAGCTTCGGCAGGGGCAGAAATTCCCCAAACAAGAACCGTCAATACTAAAGAAAAAAGAAAGCGATATATGCCCCTTGTCACCAGTTGGCAACCGCAAAATCCGGGGGATCTACGCTTTCTCAGCATTGTGAAAAGATGAATATTCAGGAGATAAAATCAGACCTCAGTTCCTCGATCTGTGAACACAAGAGCTGAAAATCCTCAGGTGAAATGTGAATCTCACTGTCGGCCTTCACAGTAGTGAGCTGTTCTGTGGTATCGGTTTCAAAATCCACATCCGAATTCGAAACAAGTGTGACCCGGTCAAAGAAAGACTCCAGTTCTTTGAATTGATCAATCAATTTGGCCACATCAGGATGTTCACGATAACTTTCCATCATATTAAGAAGGGTTACAAGGGAAAGCTTCTGATACAAAATCCGGTCCACCAGCTCTTTATTGTTTTCCACATCTCCATTGGTCAGGGATGAAGCCAGATACAATCCTTCCAGCCAACCTCCCGCAAGCACCATCACTGAAATGGCGGCCCTGTTGCTCTCCGAAAGATATGCATTGGAATTCATAAAGGCCTCTGAGATGATGTCCATCACCACCTCACGGTTATTCATATTCTCTTCCAGTTTTTGTATGGTGGCTTCATCTATGGCTTCCGTAATGCCAAGTTCTTCGGCAAGTTCCCGGGCATTTCCCATGTATTCAATGGTTGTCTGGGTCTGATCGAAAAGACTGGCGTAGCTCATATCGGCACTATAAATGCCAAGGTTCAGGGCCATTTTAAGATTGGTATTGTAACGCGACCGGTTATCCAGAGGATTAAGAATGTCGGGATCAAAATCGGCCCCGGCCCTTTTTATCAGCATTGCTGTCTCGAGTGGAGAAGGCAGGGAGTAGAATATCAATTGGGATTTTCGGAAGTCCTCAACCAGTTGTTCGTCAGCGGGCACTGATTCCATGATTTCTTCTTCCGATTCAGAGTCCTGAGAATCTTTTTTATCGCTTCCGGATCTACAACCCGCCAAAATACCGGCTATTAAAAAGATTGCAATCCACTGGTGCCAAAAATAGTTTTTATAACAATACTTCATAGGGATTCGATTGAATGGTTATGGTGTCAAGAATTTTTCAATCTATTTTGGGAATACAAGTTATGCCAAAATACAATGACTTTCAAACGACCCCATCAAAAAGATCAGCATTGTCCTCAAAAATCAGGGTACATTGACGGGTTTTTTTTATTCAAAGCTGGAAAAATACTTCATAAACTGGGCCCTTTCATAAAGCACAGGATCAGGTATGTTTCGATACCCCATGCGGCCCCGGAAATCATCCACCGCGTCAAATTTCTGTTCATCCATCCACTCTTCCAGAAACTGGACCATACGGGTAACCACGCC
>JBNJDH010000214.1:0-5763 GCA_051744695.1 Bacteroidota bacterium
TTGTGAAAAATCACTGATCAAAACTTCAACCCATTTAAAGGTTCCGTCTTTACATTTGTATCTGCATTCCAAAGTTTTATTTAAACCGGGCTTCTCATTCATGTTTTTTATGAATTCTTGAACTTTTGCCTGATCATCAGGGTGGACAACGTCCCATATACTATATCCCACCCTTTCTGATGGTCTCCAGCCAAACAATTTCTCCAGATTGGGACTAAGGTACCGGGGAATGCCTTCCCGGTCGACAATAAATACCACATCACCAATATGGCTCAGCAGTTTGGTATACCTGGCTTCCCGGTTTTTCAGGTCTTGTTCGGCCTGTTTACGCATAAAGGCCTCCCCGATGTTGCAGGCAATGCCTTCGAGTATTTCCACCAGGGTAAGGGTAAAACAACCTTTCCTCCGATCATTGAGTTGAAGCAGCCCGATGATCTCGCCTCTGACCCGAACGGGCACCTGGGCAACAGAAGCATATCCCTGGTGAATACAAAGATTGCGGGGATTATACCTGTCCTCCTCATCCGGAGGGATTTGAAGAAAAGAAACCGAATCATTTGTCCATGAACTACCTCCCGGGGTTATGTTGGGATCAGAAGGATCGGTTTTTCCTGAAATGATTTGTCCGCATGTGCATTCGAGCCTGATATTTCCATCATCATCGAGGCATAAACCACCATCTTGATTACGAGGCAATAAAGAATTTTCTTTCCTAAGAAAGTCATCAGGAAACCCCTCGGTAAAGTAAAAGGGATAATCATCCCCTTCCTTCAGGCGTATCCCCACAGCATCAAAACCCGTCGTCTTTTTGACAAGTTCGACCATCCGCCTGACATCCTGTTGAAAATCACCCCCGTCGTTGAAAATCTGAAGCACCTCCCGTTCCATCTTTCGAAAGGTCTCTATGCGTTTCCGCTCTGTTATATCATGCAGGACGCCTTCATAAAACAGCATTTCCCCATCGTCATCATACACTGGCCGTCCATGGTCCTCTACCCATATCTCGGAACCATCCTTCCTCCGCAAACGAAAAACGGTTACCTCTTCAGACTTTCTTCCGGCAAGGGCTCTCTCATTCTCTTCTTCGGTAAAATAAAATTGGGCAACATCTTCTATGGACAAAACCTCTTCTTTGCTCTCATATCCAAGAATTTTTACCAAAGCAGGATTGACCTCCAGGAACCTCCTTTCTTTTGAGACCTTGTAAATCCCCTCGGGCATGAGGTCCATAAGAAGCCGGAATGCCTCTTCACTCTGAAATATTGCTTCCTTGCCTGTGTTGGAAAGAGAAACAGACGCATCATGTTTTTTTCCCGGGGGATCAAATCGGAGGCGCATGGCGTTTATCTCATGAAGAAGTTCTTCTCTGCTTTTTTTCTGTTCTTCCATTTTCATGTTTTTTTATGCCAATTCCCAATTTACGACCACCAGCAAACATTGTAAAGGGCAAATAGATTAACCATACTGTAGTGTATAATGAATTGGAATAGAAGTTTCAATTGTTACACCAACAGGGAAAATTCTTACAAGAAATTGGGTTAGCAGTTGACAAGCATCCCATCCGAATCGGGAGCGGTATTGGAATTCCAAATCAAGGAAATACGAAACTTTCAGCATCGATATTCTTTATATCGAAATGAGCACACTAAATACAGGAGGCCTTCAGGCTCCATCTCATTTAAGCCACAAGAGGATGATTGTGTGACCCAAGGGAATTCGGTCATCCTACTGACCTATAAATCTACCGACCTACTTGCCTACTTGCCTAATGACCTACTGACCTACTGACCTATCAACCTCACCTCGCCTTCTTCACAATCGTTGCCGCCATTTGTTCCAGCGGAACCACCATTTGTGCCGCCCCGAGTTTTATGGCTTCATGTGGCATACCGAATACCACGCACGATTTCTCATCCTGGGCCAGGGTGATGCCACCAGCCTCTTTCATCTCGAGCAGACCTTTGGCACCGTCATTGCCCATCCCCGTCATGATGAGTCCCACCGCATTGGCCCCGGCACTATAGGCTGCCGAGCGAAAGAGCACATCCACACTGGGACGGTGGCGATTCACCATAGGGCCATCGGTCACCTCCACGTAATAACGGGCACCGCTACGTTTCATCAGCGTATGGCGATTGCCGGGAGCGATCAGAGCTCTTCCCCGGATCACGGTATCGTTGTTGCGGGCCTCCTGGACAGAAATATCACAAACGCTGTCCAGCCGGGCCGCGAAGGAACGGGTAAACTGTTCGGGCATATGCTGCACAATCACAACTCCGGGGCTGTCGTGAGGTAAGGCTTGTAAAATCTGCACCAATGCTTCTGTACCCCCTGTCGATGCCCCAATCACCACCACTTTTTCGGTGGTTTTAATCATACTGCCCCGCTGCTTTGAAGTGGGAATCACAGCATCAGCCGAATGTCGTGGTTCAACCTTAATTACAGGAGGAGGTGCTAGTTTTTTGCGCGGACGGGTATGAGAAGCAGCAAAAATGGCATCACAAATGCGGATTCTGGATTCTTCGAAAAAGTTTTTGGCATCCATTTTGGGTTTGGTGATGATCTCCACGGCACCATATTCAAGGGCCCTCATTGCTGTTTCGGTCCCTTTTTCGGTCAAACTGGAAATGATAACCACAGGCAAAGGATGTTGTGACATGATCCTTTTAAGAAAAGACAATCCATCCATTCGCGGCATCTCCACATCAAGCGTGATCACATGAGGAACCTCTTTCTGCATCTTACGGGCAGCAGCATAGGGATCCGATGCTGTGGCCATCACCTGTAACCGACTGTCAGATTCGATGATTGAAGACAAGGTTTGTCTCACAACAGCAGAATCATCAACAATAAGGACTTTCACTTTTGACATGGCGATACTTTTTCACTATTGTTCCATAAAACAATATTAACTCCTCTTTTGCGCTCAAGCCGCGCAGGCTTTTCCTTTTTTTCTACAGCAAAAAAAAGGAAACAAAAAATGCCGTCGCTGAAATAAAATCGCTAAAAATCAGAATAATTGCCTAAAATCCGGAAACTCTCCCGATATAAGTTTTTGTGGCTTTTGGGTTGAAACCGCAAAAGCCTACAAAACTAATATCGGGATCAAACAGTCCGGATTTCTTAACGGCAATCATTCTGATTTTCTTAACGCAATTTTATTGAGGCGAAAATAGAAGCCGCATTCTGATGAAAAATTTGAAAAAATCTTCATATTCAAGACCTCTGAAATATTTCATCAGTATAAAATTATTCTAAGTTATTGGTCTGATGGAACTCGCATGATTGAAGTTTATACATATTCTTTTGTGACAACCTTTGTCATGCTCGTTTCATCCGTATAAAATTTATTTATTAAGGTCGGATGGAACCTGTCTGCCGTTTTTGGGAAAGGGTTTATTTTTTTTCAAGAGAATGCCTCTTGAAAAATAGTAATTGATTCAAATAAAACCGCCAGGTAGGCTCGCATGCAAGAACTTATACATGTTCTTATTGTGGCAAACTTTGCCATGCTCGTTTCACTTATTTTTCTACGAACAATAATGATCCAAAATCTCCTTTAATCCCCTATTTTTCTAAACACCGTGGGCCGGACACCTTTTAACGGCAGGTTCATATCGATGAGGGATTCAGAGTGGCCAATAAAAAAATACCCGCCCGGTTTCAAATGATTCAGCAACTTGGAAACCACTGCTTCCTGGGTGGGTCGATCAAAATAAATCAGTACATTGCGACAAAACACCGCATCAAATCGTTCAGGCACTTTATAGGTATCATCCATAAAATTAATGCGACTAAACTGGACCTTCTTTCGTATCTCGGGCACCACTTTAAACATCTTTTTGGTCTTGTCCTTGCTGCGCATAAAATATTTATGAAGCATATATTTAGGCACCGGCGCTATCCTGGGCTCGGTATAAACCCCATTAATGGCGGTACGCAACACAGCAGTGGAAATATCACTCCCCCGGACCTGGTAATCGAAAGAATATCCTCCCCTGAGAAAATCATCAATCACCATGGCAATATTGTAAGGCTCTTCCCCGCTTGAGCATCCCGCACTCCAGGCTTTGAATGGTTGTCCGTTCCGGCTTTGCGCAAACTCCGGAAGCACCAGATCGCGCATGATTTCAAAATGAATGGCTTCTCTGAAAAAATCCGTTTTATTGGTGCTTACCGCATCGAGCATATGGATAAGTTCAGTGGATAAGCCATCCTTACTGAGGACGTACTCCGTATACTCACTAAAACTGGTAATATTCAAAGCCGTCAACCGTTTTTTCAGTCGACTCTGAAGCATGACCTTCTTAGCAAGGGGCATTTTTATCCCCGTTTCGCGGGTAATAAACCCTGCCAGTTTCTGAAAATCCTTATCAGAAAGCTGAGCTTTGTAGATGTTACTGACCGATTCCATGTCTTTACAAAGATATTAAAAAGTCCCGGCAGCCTTACAAGAAAGGAAGGAAAAGACTGCCAGGGACTTCACTAAACAGATTCTAAAACCCAAACCGTGTTCAAAAACTAATAACGCTGAAAATCATCATCTGACTGGTCCTGGCCCATATTCAGATCTACACCCTGGGAACTTTGACCAGTTTGGGTTTTTTGATGTTGCTGGTCACCACTTTGCTGTTCCTGGTTTTGACTTCCCCCGGTTTTGTTTTGTTGCGTTTTGGATGTCTTCTGAGCGGATTGGGACTGATTTTTGTTACGATTGGTTTGTTTACGCAGACGTTCGTGGTCGATCCGGAAATAAGAAACCACCTCGCGCATTTGTTCCGACTGACCGGAAAGCTCCTCGGAGCTGGAAGCCATTTCTTCTGAAGCAGCCGCATTTTGCTGGATCACCTGGTTCAGTTGCTGAATGGCATTGTTGATTTGATCGGCACCTGAATTTTGTTCCTGACTGGCCGCTGCAATTTCCTGAACCAGCTTGGCCGTTTTTTCAATATCGGGAACAATATCAGACAATTGCTTACCAGCTTCTTCAACGATCTCTACGCCATTTCCGGAAAGCTCATTAATTTCTTCAGCAGCCACCTGCGAACGCTCAGCCAGTTTGCGAACCTCTTCGGCCACCACGGCAAAACCTTCTCCATATTCACCGGCACGGGCCGCTTCTACGGCAGCATTGAGAGCCAAAATATTGGTCTGATAAGAAATATCGCCAATAATGGAAACTTTATCCGCAATATCTTTCATGGATTTGGCAGCCGTATTGGTGCTATCACTTCCTTTGCGTACACCTTCGGCGGCCTGAATAGCAATCTTTTCAGTTTGCTGGGCACTGTCGGTATTCTGCTGAATATTGGCCACCATTTGCTCCATAGAAGAGGAAACCTCCTCGGCCGATGAAGCTTGTTCACTGGCACCCTGCGACATTTGCTGGGAAGTACCGCTCATCTCCTGGCTTGCGCTGGCAATATTGTCGGCTCCACCAACCACATCGCCAATGATGCTTCTCAGTTGCTCAACCATGTGCTGAAGGGCACGTGAAAGCTGCCCGATCTCATCTTTTTGTTCAAGGAACTCTTTATCAATTTCTGTGGTGAGATCACCGTTAGAAATCTTTTCAGCAAATGAAACGCCTTTGTTGACACCGGAGGTAATGGCCCTGGTAATGATCACTGTTAAAATGGTGGCTAGTGCAAGACCTATAATGATAGCCAGAATAATAAAAAGGTTGCTGGCAGCATAAACATTATCCCCTCTTTGCGTTTCTTCTTCGGCAACACGCTCATTGATCCTGATCAATTCATGGAG
>JBNJDH010000215.1:0-5705 GCA_051744695.1 Bacteroidota bacterium
TCTTCCTGCATCCTTAAAAAACTACTGACGGCTCCGAAAAAATTTCCCAAATGGAGATTCCCTGTGGGCCTTATTCCGCTAACAACTGTTTCCATATCCAGATATCATTTTTTGCAAAAACGACCACAAAAATAGTAAAAATAAGCGGGTCCTGTCTGAGAAAAATAAAAATTGCCGTTTACTCCCTGAGTTTACAATTTGACCCAAAACAGGTCAAACCCTCTCAAAGAATAAACGGCAAAAGAGCAATACCCGAAAAGCGTTAATCAATTCCAGGTTATGGTATCACGGATCGCACTAACGGCTTGAATGTTGTACGAATAGTTACTTTGCACGTTTTCCTCAAACTGATAGGACTGCACTTCAAGAATATAATCCTCTCCCATTTGCGGACGCTGACCATTATGAAAAGTCTCCATGGCCGCATTCATGCGCAGGGTGTCTGCCTCCTGAAAATCACCCGAATAGATAATCTGATCTTCGTTGTCGCTGGTAATGGCATACATTCGCAGAGAATAGGCTTGAGCCCCGATATCCATCCATTCCATTTCGAGCACATTTTCTTCTGCCACTGCTTTTTCAATCGTTGTGGGAGGAAGTTTTGCGCTTCCGAGCTGATCACTCTCCTGAAACTCTTCCCCGTTAGAAGCCAGAATGTCGAAAGTATAGGTGCCAGCCATTGGAGCAGTTGACTGAAAATCTTCATCGGAAGGCTCTTTGAGATAACGTGTTTTCATGTTGCCATCCGTCTCCAGTTGAACCTCGCTTTGATCAGGTTTTAAAACTGTGGCATCATCCATATCTTTGTTGCCGTACACATAATAGACAGGTGCATAAACCGTTGCACCCACAGAATCTTTTTGAGATAAAACAAAAACATCCACCTCGGCTTCAAAAGCAGTTTCTTCATCATTGCATGACGGAAACATCAATAATGCAGCCAGCGGCAGCATAAAAAGCATCTTTCTTTTCTTCATAGTGATCATTATTTCTGTGGTTAAAAATTGCCGTTAAGTTCTTTTCAATCTCCAATTTTTGTGCCGTTTAATATAAAGACGAGAAAACTGCCTGAAAGTTGCGCCCCCTACCCAAAGAATTTTGACCAAAAAAAATCGTTCATTCCTCAAATATTAGCCATGTCGATCATTGAATTTGAAATGATTCTCTCTATTTTTAAAAAAAACATGTTCAGTTAAATTCCAAATAAAAAGCAAGCAGGGCCAATTGTTTTTTATTTATTAAGGTTACTCAGTTCACACAAAAATAACCCGATCCTCGAAAATCCAATTCTATGCACGATGTTAAAGGGTTCCACCCCCAGACATTGCAAACACTCAGAATGCTTGCTGAGTTTACCGGTTCACATGTGGCTTTTGCTAAAGAAAGTTCCGGCAACTTCGAAATCCTTCAGGCCCTGCCTGAAAACGAAGCGGATGAAAATGACAAAGCCATTAGTGAAATGCTAAGCACTAAGCTTAATGAAAGGGACACCGATTCCGGATGGTTTGAACTCGATGGCACATCACTTATCCATCCTTATATTTACGGATGCATTTTCACTTTCTCCCGGCAGGATTCTTTCACAAAACACAAGCTAGGCCTTTTTAAAACCGTTCGGCGCCCCTGGAACAACAATCATTGGCTTTTGATTGAACAAACCCGGAAAACAATTGAAGAACAAGTGGGTATCGGTCAAAATGAAACCCGGCATGAACTTGAAGAAAGCAAAAACAGACTTCAGGTTTTGATCAATGCCACCCCGGACATCATTTGCTTTAAAGACGCCCAGGGCAGATGGATGGAAGCCAATGGAGCCATCCGGCAACTTTTTCGTCTCGAGGGGAAAGACATTCTTTTCAAAAATGAAGAACATCTCAAAAAGCTGGTACCGGAACTGGCAGGAGTATTTGAGCAATGCCGGCATTCGGACGAAGAAGCCTGGAAAAAAAAGAAACCCATCACCTTAGAAGAGATTGTGCCTAAACCCAATGGGGATGAAAGAATCCTGGATGTGATCAAAACGCCGGTTTTCAAAAACAACGGAAACAAAAAGGGACTTGTCATTCTGGGAAGAGACATCACCGCCAGAAAAAAGGCAGAAGAACTTCTTGAAGAAAGCGAACGGCGTTTCAGGAATGTAGCCATGCATGCCAACGACATCATTTTTGAATGGGATCCGGAAACCGACCAGATCAACTGGTACGGAAAAGCGGATTACCTGGCACAAAATGGTCAACTTCCTCCATCTCTAACGGCATTTGCCAGAAAAATCCACCCGGAAGACCGCGAAAGAATTGTTGATTTCTGGCGAAACCAACTTCGCGAAAAAATTGAATGGAAAGATGAGTTTTGCCTGTATCCGGAAAAAGATCATATCAAATTCTTTCGGGGCAACGGGGTCATGCTTTTTAATAATGAAAAGGCTTATAAATTGGTGGGGACATTTACCAACGTCACACAGGAGAAAAAACTCATAAATAGTCTGAAAGAAGCCGTTGAAGAAGCTCATTACAATCAGGCGCGAATTACAGGTCTTCTGGCTGTTATTCCGGATATTCTTTTTGTCTTCAATAAAGAGGGAACCATCATCGATTATCATGCCCATGCAAACCAGTCTCTTTTTTTAAGTCCGGAAAATTTCATTGACCTTAAGGTCGAGGAGGTTCTCCCGGAAGAAATAGCATGGTTGACACACCAAAAGATAGCTGCCACTCAACAGCATAAAAAAGTCGAAACCTATGAATACGAACTAAGTATTGATAATGAGATCAAAACTTTTGAGGCCAGAATGATATACGTCGATGATGACCGTTACTTAACCATTGTCCGCGATGTCACCAGTACCAGACAGGCTGCACAAGAATTACGGGAAGCCAAAGAGCAGGCTGAAAGAAGTGATCGGCTCAAATCAGCTTTCCTGGCCAATTTGAGCCATGAAATCCGGACCCCGATGAATGGCATTCTTGGATTTTCGGAACTGCTGAAGAGCAAAAGTCTACCTGAAGATGAACGTCAGAATTGTCTGGATACGATCATCAAAAGCGGACAGCAACTCCTGTCCATCATCAATGATGTGCTGGAGCTATCGCGCCTCGAAACCGGTCAGATATCTGTGATTCGTGACCGGGTCAACCTCACGCGATTGATCACTGACCTGGAGCGCTTTTTCGAAATCGAGGCAAAAGAGAGAGCCGTCCATCTCAGGAAGCAAAAGCCAGAAGGCGATTATTTTGCTTTTGTGGACGGCGGAAAGATCACACAAATTTTCAACAACCTTTTAAATAACGCGTTTAAGTTTACTTCCCCGGGCGGACATATTGTTTTCGGTTTCGAGCCTCGGCAGGACCATTTGCTTTGTTTTGTGCATGACGACGGCATTGGCATTGCGCCCAGGCATCATAAACTTGTTTTTGAGCGGTTTGGACAGGTCCTTAAAATTGATGCACAAAACAAAGGTGGAACAGGCTTGGGCCTATCAATTTGCAAGAGTCTGATCGATTTAATGAACGGGGAAATCTGGGTAGAATCAAAGGAAGGACAGGGGGCCAGTTTTTTCTTTACCATTCCTTTTACAATAGACCGTTAGATTATTAGATATTAGTAGCTCAGTCGCAGAGTCAGAAGTCAGAAGTAGCTGAAAGCTCGAAGCTAAAAGCTGGAGAGAAAGGTTGCTCTCTTTTGCGACATAACCAAAAAATCAACAAAATTAGTTAAACATCATATTTTTAACAACTTAGAATTTTTGTTAGATAAAAGATGCCTGCCTGGCGGTTGATGAAAGAGAACCATTCTCTTTTTTAATGCAAAAACGTTAAAATTGATGGTTCCATATATATAAAACGGCAGACAGGCCTGCCTGGCGGTTGATGAAAAATAAGGCTTGTTGTTCAAACGAATATTCTTTTATATAGCAGGCTACTAATATGAAAAACGGCAGACAGGCAAAAAAATTCGTATAACACTGATATACTGTGATTTAACATGAAAAACGCTGAAATTTTAAACAGCTGAATTACAGGGCATTACAAAAGTTTAAGGCTGTGGTTTAAAATGGCGTTTTTTCTGTAAAATCCTGGTAAGGGCGACCGTATTGTAATTGACATTCAGAAAATCAACTACCCAAGCCCCGGCAGGGATGTCCCTATAGCTGAAACATTTAAGGTTGCAAAGAGGGTCACCACTGCCGTGGCTCTGTTTTTTTGGAGGGCTTTTTTCACCATACGATCGCCCCACTCCGGGGGCTTTAAGGATGTTACCAAAATTTATTGGTTTTGGAAAATAACAACGCAAAATCAAACTACAGCCAAGTTTAACGGACTATTCCTTTTAATCATTCATAAAATATTTGTCAAAAAAGGACATCTTTCTCAACAGGGGACGCGCCAATAAAACCCTCTCAAAACTACCTCCTCCCTATCCGGGAAAATGCTATTTCGAGAATAAAATCCATATCACTCCTTTTCCGGGAAGAGAATGGCACATCCTGATTCGCGATAAACATTGACTGTAAAAAAGATATTCGGAAAACATGTTTTTTCAACAAAACCCTTTCACTATTTTTGCATCAAAAACCAATGGCTTACATCCTTTGCATTGAAACATCAACCCACATCTGTTCTGTTGCCCTCACTAAAGACAGGGAAATCTTGGCTGCCCGGCAGGAAAATGAAGGCAACTCACATGCCAATCGCCTGACGGTGCTCACCGAACAGTTGTTCAATGACCCGGCAGTTCCCATCGATATGGAAGACATTGATGCCGTCGCCGTCAGCAGGGGACCAGGCTCTTACACGGGATTGCGCATCGGAGTCTCTACAGCCAAGGGAATATGCTTTGCACTTGATAAACCCCTGATTTCCCTTACCTCCCTTTCCGTTCTTGCCTGGCCGGTGATTCAGAACATGGCCGATGGTCAGGCAGACAGCAACAGCTGGTTTTGTCCGATGATCGATGCAAGGCGCATGGAAGTTTATACAGCCATGTATGATCAAAACATGGAACTACAGCGGGAGACCCATGCCGATGTCATTGATGAAGAAAGTTATCGTTCAATCCTGGACACCCGAAAAGTCTTTTTCTTTGGAAACGGGGCCGAAAAATGCAAGGAGCACCTCACTCACCCCAATGCTTTCTTCCCGGGGGATGAAGGCCCCCTGTCCAGGAATATGGCCACATTGGCCTTTGATGCCTACGAAAATGGAAACTTCG
The DNA here is from genome assembly GCA_051744695.1 of Bacteroidota bacterium. Lineage (GTDB taxonomy): Bacteria > Bacteroidota > Bacteroidia > Bacteroidales > Marinilabiliaceae > Marinilabilia. The sequence continues at coordinate 5,209 of JBNJDH010000215.1, forward strand.
AAGATGTAGCTTACTTCGAACCGTTTTATCTGAAAGATTTCATCGCCACCATCCCGAAGCGGAAAGTAATTTAACCGGTTTTTAAACCCTGGGGCATCTTTATTGTTCCATAATACGATGGACCACCCTGAATTAAATATCCTGCTTGTTGAAGATGATCAACCCCTTGGCGAAGAGTTGGCTGATCTTCTGAAAGGCCATGGCCACTCCGTGACGCGTTGTCAGGATGGGGACCAGGCTTTTGAAACCTTCTGCAACGGTCACCACAATTTCTGCGTGTTTGACCTGATGTTGCCTGGAATTGACGGTTTCACGCTGACCGAAAGGGTACGAAGGCGGGATAAAATCATTCCGGTGATCATCATATCCCGGCGTTCACACAAAGATGACAAGCAGAAAGCTTTTGACCTGGGGGTAGACGATTATCTGGTCAAACCATTTGAACCCGATGAATTGCTCTGGCGCATCAGGGCTGTGGCACAACGTCTTCACCACAA
>JBNJDH010000216.1:0-5678 GCA_051744695.1 Bacteroidota bacterium
CAAAATATTAATGAATAAAATTTTCTTCCAGTGAAACGCGGAGAGAGGGGGATTCGAACCCCCGGTACGGTTTTATCCGTACGCCGGTTTAGCAAACCGGTGGTTTCAGCCACTCACCCATCTCTCCAAATTTATCATGAGATGCAGGAATCCCCGTTTGGCGTGTTTTTCCTGCCTCAATTGCGTGTGCAAATGTATTGAATCGTTTTCGAACTTGCAAATTTTTTTGCTCTCCATCTTTGGTTGAAAAATGGGGCTATATTTTATATCACTATAACCGCACTGCATCCCTGTCATTGGTAACGAAGTGAAGCAATCTCTATTTGTTTTACCGGACACCAGTGATTTTATACATAGATGATTTGATATCCATCATGAGGGGTGTTGGCTTATTTCCGAAAAGGAAAATGTTAAAATTTCCTTTGATGTTTTTGGTTTGTATCTTAGGAGATTAATGTGTCTGAAATATGTTCAATGCCGGTTTTTAGGATTTCTCAAAATGACTACCTGTTTTTCCTCTATCACTCTGTGCATGAAGAAAAGATAAATTATTGAAAAAAATCAGTAATGCCAAATCGAATTGAACGCGGAATATTATATTTGTTGCGAAATAATTTGAATTTGCGGGAAGAAGGGCTAAATGTTAATCGGCCCCTGTATTTTAAACAAAATACCATTTTTTCCTGTTTTCGTTACTGGATACCTGTAAACAAATAAGAAAAATAGAAACCATGAAAGATTTTTTTAAGACCATTGAGGCCAGGGGGGTTAAGTTGCCCTCTGATGTGGAAGACATTCTCCGGAACTGTAAAAGTTTTACGGTTTTTGAAACATACGAGCAACTTGCCGATGCTGCTGTAGGTGGCAAAGACAAAACAGAATTTAAAGTGAAATACGATGTGCCCGGTAAAGGTGAATATACCGAAGCAATTGTAAACCGGGTCACCAATGGTATTTCTGCAAATTATACAGAGCCCTACATGCGGCGTCGTGATCCCGGTACCATGTCTGTGGCTGATGATCTGCCCACGGACAAACCCACTTTCAAAGAGCGGTATGGATATGAGTTTTCATCCCTGCAGAAAGAAACTTTTGACTGGCTCAAATCCCAGGATTTGGCTATATTTTTCTACTGGGCCGGAAACAAGCCTTATAAAATAGGGGTAGGGGGCATTGCCATTGCACCCGCCAATGCCGGATTTTTTGCTATGGGACTGGCGATGCTTCAAAGCATTACCTCGCTAGATGAACTTGATGAGCATTTTTCAGTAGAGTCGGCCATTTATGTGGCACCCACATTCCGTCATACTCATTTTGACGGAAAACAGGCGGTAATTCACAAGCGTACCGAAAAAGTCCATGAGATCTATTCATATAACTTGTATCCCGGCCCAAGTGCCAAGAAGGGGTTGTATGGCGCCCTTCTTACAAAAGGTGAAAGGGAGAACTGGATCACTGCGCATTGCTCTACGGCCCGCTCTATCAGTCCTTACGACAGCATCACCACATTTATGCATGAAGGAGCCAGTGGCGGTGGAAAAAGTGAAATGCTTCAGCATATCGTGAGGGAACCCGATGGACAGGTTGTTATCGGGGAAAATACTCAAACCGGAGAGAAACGTGTCATCAGCCTCCCGATCTTCTGTTCCTTTAATCCGGTTACAGATGATATGGCTCTTTGTCCGCCCGAACTGCAGCGGGACAATGGAAAATTGCGGGTATTGGATGCCGAGAATGCCTGGTTCATTCGAACCGATAGCGTGAAAGAATATGGTGACGATCCCACATTGGAAAAGACCACCATCAATCCACCCAAACCGTTGCTTTTCCTGAATATTAATGCCACGCCCAACAGTACAGCGTTGATTTGGAATCATATTGAAGATGAGCCCGGTAAGCCTTGTCCCAATCCCAGGGTTGTGGTGCCAAGGGATGCCGTTCCTAATGTTGTTGATCAGCCGGTAACAGTGGATGTCAGAAGTTTCGGAGTGCGGACTCCTCCTTGTACAAAAGAGAATCCCAATTATGGAATCATCGGGATGTTTCACGTGCTTCCCCCCGCCTTGGCCTGGTTGTGGCGATTGGTTTCTCCGCGTGGGCATGGTAATCCCAGTATTGTAGATGCTGAAGGGATGCAGTCTGAGGGGGTTGGCTCTTACTGGCCTTTTGCTACCGGCAAAATGGTGGCCCATGCCAATATGTTGCTCGATCAGATCATCAAAAACCCGAGAGTTGGGTACACCCTTGTTCCAAACCAGCACATCGGTGTCTGGAAGGTTGGTTTTAAGCCCCAGATGTTGATGAGGGAGTATCATACGCGGCGGGGAAATGCCAAACTTAGAAGCGATCAGTACCAGGATGCCAGGTGTCCCTTGTTGGGTTATGAGTTGAATTATCTGACCATCGAAGGTTCAAAGATACCCTCACGATTCCTGAAAGTTTACAAGCAGGCAGAGGTAGATTATGAAGGTTATGATGCCGGAGCTCAGATTTTGTTTGACTTTTTCAAGAAAGAGCTGCCTAAATTCCTGACGCCTGATTTGTCGCCTACCGGAAAGCGGATCATTGAGGCATGTCTGAATGATGCTTCAGTTGAAGAATACAGTAAGATCATTCCCATGAACTACGAGTATTCCTTTATGACCATGAAAGATTTTGACAACATGGATTTGTAATGCGTCGTAGTTAGATGAAATTTCTAAATAAAAAAAGCCGCTTTCGAGCGGCTTTTTTTATTTGGGTTATTTTCAAGAGGCTCGATCCGTTTAGTTCAACTCATCTTCGGTCGAAAAAGAAGGGGCAGGTAGGCCCGCCTCGTTGAACAATGATGCCTCTGCTGCATTTTTATAGGCATACCTTACATTGACAGGCTTTGCAACCTTTGATGATGAAAGCCGCAATGCAGATTCTTCAATTTCTGCCCCGGCAGGATGGTAGTTTCCGTCTTCACCTGCAATTTCGAATTGACCGGTTACATCATCTTTGAGGACCAGTCCACCGTCGGTCTGATCAAAACGGATAATGAATTGATCGTCTTTGGTTTCAGTTTCTGCCGGAATGGGGCCGCTGTAGACCAAATCTTTTCCGTAATCATTGGCCAGGGCCCACAGGGCCAGTCGTTCTCCCACATCTTTTTTGTTGGCCGGATGAATGGTTTCAAGACTTCCGATGTCCAGGGTGACGGCCATGCCTGTATTGGGAATTTCGAGCGCTCTTCGCTGGGCTTCGCGTAACTTCGCGGAAGATCTCCCTTCCGGGTTGTTGTAATGCCAGGGGGCGAGCTGTACGTAATAAAACGGCATTTCGGGGTTGTTGAATTGCTCCCGCCAGTTTTCAATCAGAAGATGTTTCAACCTGTTGTATTGGGCAGGTTTACCCACATTTGATTCTCCCTGGTACCAAATGGATCCTTGAAGAGTAAATGGAGTAAGCGGGTTGATCATTGCGTTGTATAGCACTGTAGGTGTGCCTGCGCTGAGGCTCATGGATTTTTGGGGGCGCGATTCAAAAACGTTGCTTTCAGGGTCAAAAAGATACATCTGGTCTCCCCTGATCTCGGCAGCTACTTTGTATTGCCACTCACCGCTTAAATCAATGGCCCTGGATTCATCTTTTTCAGGATGGATTTTCATCAGTTCTTTCTCACCGTGAATGCCTCCGCCGCCCTGATGATCGATGACTTTGACTGCCAGCTCCACTTCTCCGGATTCTGTTACGTCGGCCGGTATGGTGTAGTTGCGTTCTTTTTGCCACATGCCAGGTTCTTCTGTCCCGCCGATTCTTTTGCCGTTGAAGTAGGTGACATCCATGTCGTCAACGGGGCCAAGTGAAAGCGTTAATTCCTGGTCGTCCCATCCTTCAGGCAGGGAAATCGTTTTCCGGAACCAAATGACCCCGTCGAATTCTCCCACTTCTGACTCTTCGAAAGTTCCGGGAAGGGACATGGTTTTCCATTCCCCGGTATGGGTGTCAGGGTTGCTGAAATGGTCGTCAAAAACATCCAGGTCTTTGAAGGGTGAGGGATTGTCTTCTGTTTCCCGGATGCTGACCGACTCTTGTTCGTCGAGCCATTGATTATATTCTTCAACCTGGGGAATCAAATCTTTAAGCTTGTCAGTGATGTCCCTGAAATCCTGCTCTTCTGCCAGCTTTTCGTTGTTTATCCATGATTCGATCGGGGTTCCGCCCCAGCTGCTGTGGATGATGCCTGTCGGCACATCCAGTTCGGCATTCAATTTTTTCGCGAAAAACATCGCTGTGGCGCTGAAGTCGCCGGCATTTTCCGGTGTGGCCACTTTCCATGAACCGTTCACATCATTTAGCGGTTCAGGGGACATGTTGCGCGTAACGGTAAACATGCGAATGTCGGGATAATCGGTGTTGGCAATAACCGTTTTTGAATTTTGAATGGTATCATTGGGCGGCCAGCCCTCCAGGGGCATCTCCATATTGGATTGGCCCGATGCCAGCCAAACTTCACCCAACATGACGTTGTTAAGCCGAATCGTGGTGTCAGGTGAGCTGATGGTTAAATCATAAGGGCCTCCGGCTTCCGTTGTGGGAACATTCAATTTCCAGGTGCTGTCATTATCAGCAGTGATTGAGGAGGATGCTCCCCATTCGCCTTTTACTGTGACCTTGGTGCCGGGGCCTGCCTTGCCCCAAATCGTGACTTCAGTATTTTGCTGAAGCACCATATTGTCAGAGAAAACAGCCGGCAACTCAAGCCCGCCTTCGGTTTGACAACCTATCATGGATAAAATGGATGCTGTCAAAATTGCTTTTTGAATAAATTGTACTAAATGTTGCATCAGGGAAAGATTTGAGCCTATCCATAAAAAGGCCGGTGACTATTCGCACCGGCCTTAAGTTTAATTTATCGACGATCTTTATTTTTTCTTATCGTCTTTGCCTTTATCGTTGGATTTATTATCCTTTGATCCGGATTGTTTGTTTTGCTGCGACTGTTGTGATTGTTGTTCAGGTTTTGAGATGGAGTCGCGCATCTGGGTGTCGGCATCTATGTTTTTGTATTTCATATAATCCATCACACCGAGGTTGCCCAAACGGAATGCTTCGGCAATAGCTTTGGGGACTTCTGCTTCGGCTTCAATTACGTGTGCCCGGGCTTCCTGAGCTTTGGCTTTCATTTCCTGCTCTTCGGCTACAGCCATGGCACGGCGTTCTTCAGCTTTGGCCTGTGCAATGTTCTTGTCAGCTTCGGCCTGATCGGTTTGCAGTTCGGCGCCAATGTTTTTACCAATGTCAATGTCGGCAATGTCAATAGACAAAATTTCAAATGCTGTTCCGGCATCAAGCCCTTTCGTGAGAACAACTTTTGAGATGGAATCGGGGTTTTCCAGCACAGCTTTGTGTGAGCTGGACGATCCGATGGATGAAACAATGCCTTCGCCAACACGGGCCAGTACGGTTTCTTCTCCGGCACCACCAACAAGTTGCTTGATGTTGGCCCGAACAGTTACCCGTGCTTTTGTGATGAGCTGAATGCCGTCTTTGGCAACAGCTGCAACCGGGGGGGTGTCGATGACCTTGGGGTTAACCGACATTTGTACGGCCTCAAATACATCACGGCCGGCCAGGTCGATGGCAGTACCCATTTGAAAGGATAGATCAATGTTGGCCTTAGAGGCAGAAACCAACGCGTGTACCACATTGTT
>JBNJDH010000217.1:0-5671 GCA_051744695.1 Bacteroidota bacterium
TACCCAAATCAAATTATCCAATTCTTTTTCCTTCGTTAAATACTCATGGGTCATCTGATATATCTTCCTGGTGCCTTCAGGACCGGGTCTCCCCCCCCACCAGAACAGCTCCTGGTTCATTTCATGAAAAGGTCGGAACATGACCTCAACCCCTTTTCGTTTCAGATAATCCAGATAAATGGCAAGTTCATCCAGTCGTTGATAGAATATTTTATTTGGCCTGGTGCCGGGAGTCAACAATCGCTCCCACTCCTCATCAGTCATAGGACTTAAAACACCTGCATCTTTCCAACCACATGGTTCTTCAAAATAAGGAGAGCAGGAATGCCACATAATATTGACAATCGCCCCTTTATTCCATTGTCTCTCGGCCTCAAAAATCATGTCCCACCGATTATCTATATTTTCTTCCTGAAACAAGAAATCACCACTCCAAAGCTTGGGATAAACACCCGTGGTTTCATGAATTGAATCGGTCCACATTGATGGCTCTGCATTTGGCTCACGGTTGTGTTGCCCTGCAGCCGTTTTTTCCCCTGAAATTTCATACAAATAATTCAGGGTTTTAAATTCAGTTTGACACCAACCAAATTTTGGTGCAAAAAGGATAAATGCAATAAAAATGAATAGTTTACTCATTGAGTTCTTTTTTTAAATTTTTCAACTTCATTTAGAACAGGAAAACCACGTTGTCAGGTCCACCCATAAAGGTTTCTCTCAACAAAATACCTATTGATAATTGGTAACGGAATTTCACATTTCAAACATAGGCTATTTGAACACTCATTTCTTTGCACCAAATGCCAATCAATAATATTTTATTGAATTTTGATTGCATCAAAAACAAAAACAAAAACACACAATTCTTGCAAACCTCTTTTGCAAAGGCTTTTACACCACAATACTCCTATTTTTTTCTAATACATTTTTGAAGTGATGTTACACAAAATCCTTCATGTTCCATTACATTCCCTGTTGTGTATGGGGAGAGGAGAGTTTTCTTTTTATTTTGCCCGACATCAGTGACAATAAAAGACTGGAAGTGAACAATAAAGCAAAACAATTGTTACCATTATATTGAATCAACATAGCAATGGGAATTTCAATTTATGGATATCAAGGCTAACAAAAGGTTCATTTTGTATTTGGTTGTCATTTTTATTCCTCTACATATATCTGCACATGGGGATGAGGAACACAATGACAGCACAAAACGAGACACGGCTCAGACTGTTGTTGCTGAAAACCAGCAGACGTCTGACGCCTCTCAGACTGAAAAATCCACAACGGTTTTTGCAGGGTTTAAAGAGTTTTCGAACCTTCATCCCTTAATTGTTCATTTTCCGATTGTATTGCTTTTACTGGCTGTTTTTTCCCACCTGATTGGCTTCTTTGTTTTCCAGAAACCGTTGAGCTGGGTCACCCTGGTGTTGCTATTGGGCGGATTCATCGGAGGAATATTGGCTTCATGGTTTTTTCACCCTCATACCACAAACCTCTCTGAAAAAGCAATCAGAATCCTGGAAGCCCATGAAACTTATGCCAGCTGGACACTTTGGCTTGCCGGTATAGCTCTCCTGTTCAAAACAGTCAGCCATTTTTTCCTGAATCGAAAAATCATGACTGAAATGGTTGTGGCTATACTGATTGCAGGATCAGCAGTTACGGTGAGCCTCGCCGGTCATCTTGGGTCGCAAATGGTGTATATTGAAAATATTGGTCCGAAAGGAAACCATATTGAACAACATTAACAGGAAAAAAGGCTTAGCTGATGCATTTACGTACCATTCTTTGCCGCTATAAACGCACCATTCTTTAAACGAAAATTAAACCAACAACAAACAGAAGAGTTATGAAAATTAAAATCGCAGCAACAAAAACATGCAATCACCGGCCAATACTCGAGGAACAATTAAAAGATGCCGGCCTGCATTATGAGGTCCTGTATTTTGAAGATCATCCTGAATTGATAGAAAAATATCATCTCAAAACATCCCCCCTTTTTATTGTGGATGATCAAATTGTTTCGGCAGGTTTACCCGGGGAAAAGAAAATCATGGAATTAAAAACTGAAAAAACAGATTTCACCAAAAAAGACATCAGTGAAAAACGAACACCCAAAAGAGAACACACCCAAATGGTTCCTCAACCTGTCAATGGTGAAACCGGCTTGATGATAGTAGACACAACCTGGGGAATAATCCAACCAATTGAAATTGCAGAAAATGTTCGTACGGTAGATGAACTGGAAGTCCATAAATTTCAGGAAAACGGCCTTCCGATTGTTGATTCCCGCACCCCAGATTTTTATAAAACCTCCACCATTCCCGGTGCTAAAAATATTCCTCACAATGAAATAACAGCCAGGATGGACGAGTTGGACCGCAACAGCCCGACCATCTTTTTCTGCAACGGCCCGCAATGTCCGCAATCACCCACTGCCATCCGCAATTTATTGTCGGCCGGTTTTCCGCCTGAAAAGATACTGTATTACCGCGGCGGCATGCATGATTGGATAACACTTGGCTTGCCGGTAGTCGAAGGCAAGTAATAAAGAAAAGTGAGATTTTAGAATTTGCGGGGGAACGCTCCCGGGGTTTTAAAACATGTTCTTCATCCCCAGGACCAGCCTGGGGTTTTGCCCGGGCCCGCCCCGGTTGACAAACATGAAAAAACTATTTCTCCCCGATGTCTATCGGCAAAGTAAAAGTAAATGTCGTTCCTTCACCGGGCACTGAGTGGACCGTAACATCGCCATGCATCGCTGTGGCGATCTTTTTCGAGATGGCCAGTCCAATGCCTATGCCACCGTATTTGTCGTGATCCTGTCCCTCCGATTGCCGGAAGAAATCGAAAATAGCCTCTTGTTGATCCCCAGATATACCAATGCCGCTGTCCTGAATGGAAAAAGAGACGTTTTCTTCATCTGGCTGATGGCACCTCAACTCTATAAATCCCTCCTCTGTAAATTTCGCAGCATTTTTGATCAGGTTGACCATTACCTGATAGATCTTGCTCTTATCTGTGATGATGGTTTTCGCTTTCAGATGCTCTTCCATGGAACAACGTACCGCCACACGATCATCTTTCCCGTATTTATACAGAACCTGCTGCAATTCACGCTTAAACTCATCAAACATCACCCCGAGACGAAAGGCTTCGGGGCGCAGTCGAATGACCCCATGATCGGACATGGCGAGCTCTAGAATATCATCAATAATGGTCATTACTTTGAATCCGGCGTCATAGATCAGACTCGAATATTCCTGAACTTCCGGGTCTTCGCTGGTGTTTTGTATTATATCACTGAAGCCCAACACGGCATTGAGCGGATTTCGCAGTTCATGACTTATGGACGCCAAAAATGCCGATTTTAATTTGCTGCTCTCGCTGGCCTTGTCACGGGCAACCAGAAGCTCCTCCTCTGCCCTCTTTTGCTCGGTATGATCTGCCAGCATACGGACAACCAATTTTCGGCCATTCGAATCATTGACAAGGCTTGCTGTGAGCTCCCCCCAAATCACATGACCATCTTTGTGTATGTATCGTTTATGCAACTGGTAATATTGCCGTTCCCCTTCAATCAACTCCCGGCACAGTTCCCTTTCCGGCTTAATATCGTCGGGATGTGTAAAATCGGAAAAATTCATGTTTTTCAACTCATCAACCGTATAACCAGTAATCTCTGAAAGGCGGTTATTGACCACAATGGGTCGGCCTTCATTATCCACCAGGGAGATGCCAATGGGCGCATTTTCAAACAGGCCTCGAAACAGAGCTTCACTGTCACTCAATTTTTGCTCGGCCCTCACCTGCCTGTCAATATCGTTCATAAGCACTAAAACAGTCGGTTTGCCATCATACTCCACCCTTTTCACTCTGAAGGAAAACCAAACCTTCTTTCTTTGTTTCGTGATTAGCTTTGCACGGTAATTATCCGGTGCATCTTCGCCGGCAAGACGTTTCACGTAGAAATCTGCAACCTTTTCGCGATCCTCAGGTGCAATCCATTGCAGGAACTCACAACCGACCAATTCTCCGGATTCTACCCCCGTTTTTTCAAATACCGCTTTGTTCGCATATTGGATGATGCCATTCTGGATAATAACAAACCCTGAATGCATGTTATCCACAAGCATTTTGTAATCATGCTCACGTTTCTGAAGCTTTTTCGTGGTCAGTACATTATTTGTCACGTCGCGAAGCGTGCTGAAAACCTGGAAAGGCTTTTCTTCCCCGTTCCTGAATTCAGGAACGGCATCCACAGAGAGCCAACGATAACTTTGTTTTTGGGGATGAAAAATGCCCATGATCTTATCTTTCTGCAATTCTCCTGTGCTTAAAGCAACAACTGAAGGACATTCCTCAAAAGGAAAGTCTGAGCCGTCCCCGGCAAGCACGGTCAACAATATATCGTAAGCGGTTTTCCCCCTCATTTTTTCAAAAGTAAGCCCTAGTATCTCTTCGGCAGCAGCATTCACCCCTGTGATTTGCCCCTGCGCATTTTGATAAACAACCCCTGTTGGTAAATAAAAAAACAGGTTACTTATATCGGGTTTTTCTTTGATTTTTGCTCCCATATTCAAAACTATTAAATAGGTAGGATACCCATTATCTACTTGTACGCAAAAAATGAACCAGAGTTATTTTTGTTCGTGCTTTCACAGCTCATAATGAACCAGAATCAAATAAATGAAGGAGTTGTCCGGGAAAAAATCCCAATGATAAGAGAAAGATTCATTTGAACCGGAAAAGAGCAGATAAGATCCCGGAAAATGTGGGAATGATGTAACATTTTTCAGGGATTATGTAATAATTTCCTGACAGTAAGGCAATACATTGTGCATTGATACGCCACAAAAGAGAAAATAATGAATCAGACAAGGGACATGAAATCTCTTCAGAAGCAAGAGCAAATACTGAGCGATAAACTGAAGTCGGTAGATAAAAAATTGGAAAAGGCAAGGATATCAGAGCAGGAAATTCTAAAGAAATTTACGATCATTTATGATTTTGCTCCCCTGGGTTTTTTCACACTTGATTCGACCGGGGGAATTCAGGAAATGAATTTCACCGGCGCTGAACTATTAAGAGACAAGCGTGCGGCTCTGCGGGGCAGTCCCTTTAAACTTTTCGTCTCCCCCGAATCGCAAACTGTATTTGAGCAATTCATGAAAAGCATTTCCGCCGGGAATAAAAAAGAATTGTGCCGGGTGCATCTCGGATATGACGAACAACCCCCAGTAGATGTCTTGATTGAAGGGGTCAAAACCGATACAGACCACACATGCCTTTTATCTGTATTAGATTATTCAAGAATGTTGAAGAAAAGATAAAAGTAACTCAGTCTCAAAGTCAGCAGTCAGTAGTAGCTGAAAGCTCGAAGCTCGAAGCTGGAAGTTAGAAGCTGGAAGTTAGAAGCTAAAGGCTTCAAGAAATTTTGATTTTTTTAGCGGCATACCTTGAAAGCTAACGAAAAGGCTCTAGTTTAATCTTGCGTTGCTATTTTTCAGCAACAAATAAATTTGGGCAAAATCCTTAAAGCCCCCGGAGTGGGGCGATCGTATGGTAAATAAAAGTTCCCCAAAAACCCTGAGCCACGGCAGTGGTGACCCTCTTTGCACCCTTAAATTTTTTCTGTTATAGGGACACCCCTGCCGGGGTTTGGGTA
>JBNJDH010000218.1:0-5638 GCA_051744695.1 Bacteroidota bacterium
TATTGACAATGCCCATTTGGTCGGTTTCGCCGTAGCGAACGCGAATTCTGGTGGTATGTTTTAGCATAAAGTGCTATTTAAAAGGTGATTCCGGTTCCCGGGCCATATGATTATAGGACAGTCTGTCAATCAGAGACGGCCACCATTTACTAAGAAAAACAGTCAGTTTTCCTTCTTTAAATGTAAGGATAAGGGTTCGTTTACGTTTCAGAATGGCTTTGGCCATATGGCGGGCTACTTCATCGGCCGTCATCATTTTTTCTTCGGCCCGGGGGGTTTCGCCTTGTTGTGACCCATTGGCCGAGAGGGCTGATTTGCGCACGTTGGTTCCTGTAAAACCCGGGGCGGCGATCAACACATGAAGGCCCGTCTTCAGGTTTTCAACACGCAGGGTTTGCAGAAAACCGTGCATGGCAAACTTGGATGCCGAATAACCGGTCCTTCCGGGAAGTCCCACAAATCCTGCAATAGAAGAAACGCCCACCACGGAACCCTTGTTTTCGAGTAGCCAGGGAAGGGCATATTTGGTGCAATAGACTGTTCCCCAGAAATTGACATCCATAAGCTGCTTCAGGACACTTACCTCAACATCTTTGAACAGGGCCCGCATGGAAATACCGGCATTGTTGACCAGTATATCTATCTTCCCGAAACGCTCTACAGTTCTGTCTACAATTTTTTTGCAATCTTCTTCCCGGCTGACATCGGCGGATGTGACCAAAACCTCGTGGCCTGTTTCGGAAAGTGCTTTTTCAATTTCCCGGAGTTTTTCCGAGTTCCGGGCGGCTAAAGAAACATGTCCGCCACGGGCTGCAAACTCCCGTGCACAGGCCAGCCCGATTCCGGAAGATGCGCCGGTTATGATGATGACTTTATCCTTCATTGATATTAAAACTATTAAATCCTCTTTGAAGTTCTGCAAAAATGGCCTTTTTTGTTGAAAGAATAAAGCGCTTTTTTTGAAATATCCCATTCGTCTTCGATTCATCCCGCCACTTTTTGCCGGATAAGCTTCAATTAAATTGTGAGCATTAATTTTATTTCCGATATTGTGAATTACGGCAGAGCCCGTTAGAAAGTGAAATTTTCCACTCACGACGGTAAAAAAGAGGTGTTTGTGAGCCGTGACCGGATGAAATCATTCCGAAACTGGTTGTCGGATGGACATTAAAATGACTCTTTCAGGCCATTCTTATGCTTTTTGTCTGCAATTTCCTGACATCTTTAAAGTCACAAGACTTTCTTGGCAATGATTTATAGTGAAAATATCCATTCAGGTTTTAATTTTACTGATGATTTATAGAATATTGTTTGGATTCCGTTTTTGAGAAAGATAAGGGGTATTTCCGATATGGCTGAAATTTCCCGGGGTATCCGGGAAAATATGTTGTAAAACACCCCTTTTTTTCCTGTCGTTTTTATGGAAATAGCCGTTTATTCTGCTACTTTTGCGGAAAATTTTCTCTAAAGACCAAAAATTTATTATATGAAACCAACACATATTGAACACATCGGAATTGCTGTAAAAAATCTGGACGAAGCCATCCCATTTTATGAAAATGTTTTCGGTCTGGAATGTTATGCCGTTGAAGAAGTAGCCGATCAAAAGGTAAAGACCGCTTTTTTCAAGGTTGGAGACACCAAAATTGAACTGCTGGAACCCACAGATGAAGAAGGCCCGATTGGCAAATACATTGAAAAGAAGGGTGAAGGCATTCACCACATGGCATTAGCCGTGAAAGATCTTGATGAAAAGCTGAAGGCTGCAGAAGAACAAGGTGTTAGGCTTATCGACAAACAACCCCGTAAGGGAGCTGAAGGATTGAACATCGCCTTTCTGCATCCCAAATCAACCTTTGGTGTTTTAACCGAATTGTGTGAAGCACCCAAATAATAAAGGGGATATCTAATTGAACCCACTCCCGCAATTGTATTAGATCATTAACTATTTGAAGAAAACTATAGAAATATGTCAGATCAGGACAAAGTCAAAAAACTTATCGAGTTGCGCAATGAAGCGCGACTGGGTGGCGGAGAAAAACGCATAGAAGCTCAGCACGGCAAAGGTAAATTTACTGCCCGCGAACGTGTTGAAATGTTGCTGGATGACGGCAGCTTTGAAGAGTTCGATATGTTTGTAACCCACCGTTGCACCAACTTCGGAATGGAGAAAAAGAAAATTCTTGGTGATGGTGTAGTAACAGGCCATGGTACCATCGATGGCCGCGTCGTTTATGTTTTTGCCCAGGATTTTACCGTTTTTGGCGGCTCTCTCTCGGAGACATTTGCCCAGAAAATCTGTAAAGTGATGGACATGGCGATGAAAGTGGGAGCGCCGGTCATTGGTATCAACGACAGTGGCGGAGCTCGTATTCAGGAGGGTGTAACATCACTGGCCGGATATGCCGAGATTTTTGAGCGCAACATCCTGGCCTCCGGGGTGATTCCGCAGATTTCTGCTATTTTTGGCCCCTGTGCCGGTGGTGCCGTATATTCACCGGCTCTCACCGATTTCGTCATGATGACGGAACAGACCAGCTATATGTTTGTAACCGGGCCTAAGGTTGTGAAGACGGTGACCGGAGAAGAAATTTCAATTGAAGATCTTGGCGGCGCACGTGTGCATTCTACCAAATCCGGCGTTTCTCATTTTGAGCTGGAAAACGAAGAAGAGGGCATCATGCTGCTTCGGAAACTGCTTACTTATCTGCCTCAAAACAACCTGGAAGAGCCACCATTGGTTGAGACGCCGGATCCCATTGATCGTTTGGATGAATCGCTTAACACCATCATCCCCGAAAATCCCAATCAGCCTTATGACGTAAAAGAGGTGATCTATTCCATCGTTGATGAGAGCGAGTTCCTGGAAGTTCACCGGAATTATGCCAAAAACATCGTGGTGGGATTCTGTCGGATGGGGGGTGCCTCTGTTGGGGTGATTGCCAATCAACCCAACTTCCTGGCCGGTGTACTCGATTGTGATGCATCCAAGAAAGCCGCTCGTTTTGTTCGTTTCTGTGATGCTTTTAATATTCCCATTCTTACTCTGGTTGATGTGCCCGGCTTTTTGCCCGGTAGCGGTCAGGAATATGCAGGTATCATCACCAATGGGGCCAAATTGATGTTTGCCTATGGTGAAGCCACGGTACCCAAAGTGACCATTACGCTGCGTAAATCTTATGGCGGGGCTCACGATGTGATGAGTTGCAAGCAGCTGCGAGGCGACATGAATTATGCATGGCCAACGGCCGAGATCGCTGTCATGGGTGCTCAGGGAGCTATTGAGGTGCTGGAAGGACGCGCCATGAAAGAGATTGAAGATCCCGAAGAGAAGAAGAAATTTATTGCTGAGAAGGAAGAGGAATATAAGGAAAAATTTGCCAATCCTTTTCAGGCAGCTTCTTACGGATATATTGATGATGTTATTGAACCCCGCAATACCAGGTTTAGGGTGATTAGGGCTTTCCAGAGTCTTCAGACCAAGAAGCTGACCAATCCTCCGAAAAAGCACAATAACATTCCATTATAATTTTTCAGATATGACCATTTTTTTAGAAAATGTGAACTGGTCCGAGATTTGGGTAATCACCGCCGTGGGGTACCTGGTGGTGTTTACCGCTTTGATCGGTCTCATCTTTGTTTTTAAATACATGCCCAAGGTGCTGAAGTTTCCTGCCAAAAGGAGAATGAAACGGGAAGGGAAATTTAGTGAGACCGGGGATCAGGAAGAGTATATTGCCGGTGAAGTGAATGCTGCCATCGGCACGGCGCTCGGACTTTACTTTGCTGAATTGCATGATGAAGAAAGTAAAGTGATTACAATTAAACGGGTGAAACGAAGATATTCTCCCTGGAGTTCAAAAATCTATAACATGAACAATGTCCTTCCGTTCAGACGTTAACGGTCTTACGGAATGATCGTTCATGTGAAAATTAAGTCTGGATTTTCAAGGGACATTTGAAACCCGGCGGAAAAAAACAACTTGTTGATC
The DNA here is from genome assembly GCA_051744695.1 of Bacteroidota bacterium. Classification (GTDB taxonomy): domain Bacteria; phylum Bacteroidota; class Bacteroidia; order Bacteroidales; family Marinilabiliaceae; genus Marinilabilia. The sequence continues at coordinate 3,993 of JBNJDH010000218.1, forward strand.
TTCATGATTACCATGATGCATAAATAAAAAGAAGTATGAAAAAATTTGATTTTTCCATTAATGGAAACAAATATCATGTTCATATCAAAGACATCGATGACAATATTGCCACGGTGGAAGTGAATGGTACCCCGTATTCTGTTGAAATCCACCAGGAAATGGAAAAACAGAAGACGCCAAAGCTCGTTCGCCAGGAAGTTAAACCCAAGCCGGGTGAGGGGCATATCGTTAAGCAACCTTCGGGTGAAGGCCAGCAAATTACTGCCCCTCTGCCGGGAAGCATCTTCAAGATGCTGGCAAAAGAAGGCGATCAAGTGAAGAAAGGAGATACACTTCTGGTGATGGAGGCCATGAAAATGGAAAATAATGTACAGGCCGATAAAGACGGTACCATTAAAGAGATTAAAGTCAAAGAAGGGGATGCCGTACTCCAGGGAGATGTGCTAATCATCATGGAGTAACTGCATTAGAAAATTCACCGGCTTGTTGAATCAAGGAAGCGCTCTTTTCAGAGGCTTCTTGCAAATAATCTTGAAACGTGAGAAAATTTGTTACTTTATTTACCGTATTGGTATTGCTTTTTATGGCATCCTTCCTCTCGGGAGGCGATGTTGTAGCCCAGGAACTGCTCGAAGAAGGGGCGGCTGAACAGGGCGGTCTGGCCCAGGGCTTAAAGACATTCTGGCAATATACCGGATTTGCCAATGTAGAGGCGGGAAACCTGTTCATGTTCCTTGTGGGGTTTTTCTTTATATTTCTGGCTATCCGATACGATTATGAACCCCTGCTGCTGATTCCCATCGGGAGTGGTATCCTTTTGGGGAACATCCCGTTTGAGGAAGGTTTTCAGATTGGAATCTATGAGGACGGTTCTGTTTTGAACTATCTTTACTTCGGCGTGATTGAAGGGGTTTATCCGCCATTGATATTTTTGGGCATTGGTGCCATGACCGATTTTTCGTCATTGATATCCAATCCCCGGCTTATGTTATTGGGGGCCGCATCACAAATCGGTGTTTTCGGGACCTTTATTGGTGCCATGGCACTGGGATTTGAGCTCAATGAAGCCGGAGCGATCTCGATTATTGGAGGTGCCGACGGACCGACCGCCATATTTGCCTCTTCCAAACTGGCGCCTGAATTGATCGGAAGTATTGCCATTGCAGCTTATTCCTATATGGCTTTGGTTCCAGTTATCCAACCCCCCATTATGAGGTTGCTTATAACCAAGAAAGAACGGCAGATCAAAATGAAACCCCCGCGGTCGGTTTCAAAACTTGAAAAGATTTTGTTCCCGCTGGTGGGGTTATTGCTGACTACTTTTATTTCACCTACTTCTATGCCCTTGCTGGGGATGCTGTTCTTTGGTAATTTGCTTAAAGAATGTGGTGTAACCGAAAGACTTGCTGAAACTGCCCGGACCAAAATGGTTGATATTGTGACCATTTTACTCGGACTTACAGTGGGGGCTTCAACTCAGGCGAGTGTATTCCTGACCTTTGGTTCCATCAAGATATTCCTGCTCGGCGCAGCCTCCTTTATTGTGGCTACCACCGGTGGTTTATTGTTTGCCAAGTTGATGAATAAATTTATTAGCAAGGACAATAAACTGAATCCGCTTATTGGTGCTGCAGGTGTTTCTGCAG
>JBNJDH010000219.1:0-5632 GCA_051744695.1 Bacteroidota bacterium
AAGATGCGAAAGCAGAAGGCTCTGTCTTGTGGGTATGGGATGAAGACGGTAATGGCCTGAAACAAACATATCGGCTACGCTTTGCTGAGCTTTGGGATTCTATAAATGGCAAAAAGCGGGGCTGCTCATGGGAAGATAATCCGTGGGTATGGGTGGTAGAATTTAAACGGATTACTTGACAAATAAGCCAGGCGTTGGAGAGATTTGAGGTTGACACGGAGGCGGGGAAGTGATAGAGGTGGAGACAATGGGGAGTGGCGTCCTCAGGTTGAAGGGGGCAGATAAAGGTTGAGTATGAAATTATATTTACCAAAAATAACCGTTGTTTTTATGGAATGGGTGCCCCTGCCCCGGGGTACATGCCAGTACCCTCTCAACCGGGTACTCATTCCATAAGAGCAGCGGTTTTTTTATGAGGTGACGGCGAATGGAAAAAGTACCAAACGAAGATTACAGGCACAAAACCTATCCTTGTTCACATTGTGGAGTAAACACTGTTGCAGCACCAAAAGACTATGACCCGATTCACCAAATACATGGGTACAAGTTGCACTGCATGGATTGCGGTAATTTTATCGGCTGGTCGGGCTATAAAAAGGAAATTATCAAAAACGGAGAACGGCAGTTTTCAAGTCAATGGCCGGCAAAAAGAGCTGGAATTGATTACTGCCAAATTTGCCTGAGAAACAAAACGTCTCTTGGTAAAACGGAAAAGATAGAAACCCACCATATCATTCAAATCTGTGATGGCGGTGAAGATGAATTGATGAACATCATGTTTCTTTGCACCGCGTGTCACGCTTTCGTTCACCACCAACGGACTTATTTACAAAGACACTTAAAGCCCCAGGCAGAAGCGTACCGAGCTATTCAGGTAGTGAAAGAAAAAGATCCGGGTGTTTACCAAAAATTTCTTGAAATTTATCGCGGTTCAAAGGTGAAGCATGACACAAAATAATTTACTCGAAGCAGCTTTGAAATATGCGTCCAAGGGGTTGCCGGTGTTCCCATGCACAAAAGAAAAAACCGAAAGGCTTAATCCGAAGCAGCCCCTAACCAAAAACGGTTTTTACGATGCTACCACAGACCACGAACAGATAAAACGATGGTGGCAGCAACACCCTGATGCCCTGATCGGTATGCCGACCGGAGAAAAAAGCGGAATGTGGGTGTTAGATGTGGATAGTTATAAGCCAGAGGGGCAACAAAGTTTTGAATGGTTGATAAAAAATAACGGGGACCTCCCTAAAACCTGTACCTCGAAAACTGGAGGCGGCGGGAAACAATTTTTTTTCCAGTGGCCTGGCAATGGAACCAATATTAAAAATTCTGGAAGTGTAATAGCAAAGTCAGTTGACGTTCGCGGCAATGGGGGGTATGTGGTGCTCCCTCCATCCGGGCATCCAAGCGGCGGTCAATATGAGTGGATCGAAAAAGTACCGCCGGCCAAAGCCCCTGACTGGTTAATTGATCTTGTCAAAGAAAAACCGGAGCTAGAAATCAAATTGCACACCGGAGATTCTGGCGCTTATGGTAAAAAAGCACTGGCCGAAGAAATGATGAAGTTGGCTGCTGCGGGTAATGGGACCCGAAACAATACATTAAATGAGTGCGCCTATTCCCTGGGGCAATTAATCGCCGGTGGCGAGCTTGAACATGATCACGTTGTAAATTCTCTGCTTATTGCATCACAAACCATAGGGTTAAAAACCTCTGAAGCTCGGAAAACAATCCAGAGTGGCATTAAAAGCGGGGCGCAGACGCCACGAAAAGCCCCTGAAAAAGACGACATTCAATATGATTTTGTAGTTGATCAGCAAAATCAGCAAAATCATCATTTTCAGCATTCTCAACATCAATCAGCAAAAATCAGCATTGATCAGCAAAAATCAGCAAGTGATCAGCATAATCAGCAAGACTCAAACAAAGAACCGCCCTATAATTTAAAAGCTACAATATTTCAATTTATAGAAAATTCAAAGGGTTCATTCACTACAAGAGACGTTGACACAGAGCTTGGATTAAGCACCAGGCGTGAAAAAAATGCCAGGTCCACAGCCCTCCGTATGGCTAGAGAAAAGAATTTAATAAAGAGGGATAAGAAGGTTGCCGGAAAATACAATATTGTTGATACGGAAGTTGATTGGGTTGATTGGGACGCTGAAGAAGAAGAGGCTTACCCAATTAACCTGCCTTTCGGCTTACATGAGCAGGTTAAAATACCGCCGAAAGCTATTATAGTTTTAGCCGGTTCTTCTGATGCTGGGAAAACCGCCTTCATGCTAAACACCCTCCGGGAAAATCTTGAACAAAAATATGATATTCTCTATTTAATGTCAGAAATGGGCGGAGGTGAATTTAAAAGCCGGGTTAAATCATTTCAAGATCCCATTTCAAAGTGGAAAAAGGTAAAACCTGCCTCTAAAAGCTATGATTTTGATAGCACGGTTGAACATTATAACCCGGATGGGCTGACATGCATTGATTACCTGGAAGAGGTGGATGGGGAATATTATAAAATACCGACTCAAATTCGTTATATTTATGATGCTTTAAACCAAGGGGTTGCTTTTATTGCAATTCAGAAACGCAAAGCCAGTGAAATGGCTGTAGGCGGGGAAGGAACCAAGGAAAAAGCCAGGCTGTACATGATACTTGATTATTTGGCAACCGGAGAGCATTGCATATACTGTGCTTTAAAAATCGAAAAAGCAAAAGGCTTCATTAATAAAAATTTAAGAAATTATGAGCTGCATTTTAAGCTCACCCGCGGAACGCATATTGAAGCCATTACAGATTGGATGCCATGCGCAAAAGTTGACCGGCAAAAATGCGCAGCAATGTATGAGGCAGAAAGAAATGATTTGCAAGATAAAGATTTCATAATCCCGACCATAGAAGGTAAGCAGGTTGTAATAAAACAAAAGGACTGGCAGAAATGGCAGGATAATATGGAAAATATTGATGTAGAATGGGAATTAAAACGGATTGCCGAAGATTCATACAAAAAACCGTTTTTAAAATATAAAGGGTATTTTTTTCAAGTGTCTAATTTGTTAAAGAAAACCAACGAAGAAAGGAGCAATTAAATGCTACTCTACTGCCCAAAATGCGGCAAACGCTTTGCACGGGAAAAAGGCGTCACGGACGTTAAGCGCAGCACCGTATATTGCAGCTATACTTGCAAACGTGATGCAAATCAGCCGCAGTGCGCAAAAGCCGGGGAAGGAAGGGGAGAAGACGAGTGCGTATTGGATGGCAAGGTGTATTGTAGTGCGGACTGTGCGGCGGATGTTCTGGAAATGGAAAGTAAGGATTTGAACCGGAAAGACCCAAAGTCCAGGTATTACGATCAAGGCGGCCTGGAAGTGCTCGACATTATTCAGGCGAAACTAACACCGGAACAGTGGAAAGGGTATCTGCTCGGCAACCTGATAAAATACACATGCCGGGCGAACTGGAAGGGCGATTTTGAGCGGGATGCTGAAAAGATCGAATTTTACGGGAATTATTTGAAAGGGGACAAATAAATGACAGACATTAAATACATTGATATACCTGACAACCAATATGGAGATGCCGTGGTGCTCGAAGAATATAACGGGATTTACAGCTTGGTGGCGGGCACTACCAATGACGAAGGCAAGACGTTTAAAAAATGGGCTTTTCCGCAGACTAAAAACCGGGAGCCGGGCAAGAAGGCAATTCCGGTTAAAGTGCAGCTTGGAGATCAGCACTCGGCTGCTGAAATTTTGCGGGGAATGGCTGATGAGATAGATGGGGGTGGAGGGGATATGTCTGAGCCAGACCATAGCCAGTTTAATGAGAGCGGCACAGACGATGATATTCCGTTCTGATATGGGGTAGCTTTGGTTATAATACAAAAAGCGACACAGCGTTAAATCAGACCGGCTGAAAGGCAAATAAATGGCAAAGAAGAATCCGGAAAAAACTCCAAGGTCTCAAGTAAAAAACGCACTCCGGAAATTATGGCTTCGCAGCCGGGAGAGACATTCTGCGATTAAGCGGGATCAATATACGTGCCAAGGATGTGGCGGGAAGCAGTCGAAGGCGAAGGGCAAAGAATTTGCGGTTGAAGTGCACCACAAGGAGGGCGTAGGTAACTGGGAGGCGCTTATTGATGCGGTGTATGAATATTTACTAACGCATCCGGATAATCTTGAAACGATGTGCAAGGCGTGCCACCAAAAAGAGCACGATGAGGCCGACGCATGAAAAAATATTATCACCTCACACATATGCTCGAAGCCCTGGAGGAAAGGAGAAAGCAATGAAGGTTAAAAAAGCTATAGAGACATTGTCAACAGCAATGAAAAAAGATCCCGATTATGCTCATTCATGGCATGCCAATATTTCGGTGATGATGCAAGATGCCGGGTGTGCTCGTGATATAGCTAATGACGGAGCGTCACGGTTTATGAAACTTGCATTTGGCGTTGATGTAACTGCTCGGAAAGGAGAAAGCAATGAAGTGTAGAATCACATCAGGCGGAGCATTACAGGTAATGCGGAGTAACGATTGGAAAACACAATATTGCCCGCCAGAGTTCAAGTAGGCATGCGGCGACTGGTGCCCTAACTTCGAGGAAGTAAACAAGTATGGCGAGTGTGTGGCGGCTTGTGGCAGGGCGTTTAAGCTGGTTGAAGATTTGAGGGTGAAAAATGAATAAATATCTATCGTTCGGCGGTGGTGTAAACTCCGTGGCACTGCATCTACTTTTGCTTGAACAAGGTGAAGATTTCGAGTCTGTATTTGTGAATCATGGCACGGATTGGCCGGAGACTTATCACTATGTGGCGATGTTTCAGTGGTGGCTTAAGGCAAACGGGCATAAGCCGATTACAATCTTGCGGCCTAACGTCCAAGGGCATCAATGCCTGTATAAATATTATTATGATAAAAAAATTATTCCGTACCGCAGGAACAGGGATTGTACACACAAGTTCAAAGTTCGCCCTCTTGAGGCCTACCAGCAAACGCCTTGCTTCGTGATTCTCGGAATTGATTACGGCGAAGCGCACCGGGCAAAAATAGTGTCGCAAAAAGGATATGAATATCGTTACCCACTTATCGAGCATGAAATAGACCGTGACGGGTGTATTAAAATCATAAAACAGGCGGGGTTGCCTGTTCCGCCGAAATCTGGCTGCTTTATTTGCCCGCAGCAAAAGCGGCAACAGGTTATAGAATTACGGCACAAGCATCCTGACAAATATTGCCAAGCGAAACAACTTGAAGACAGGGCAGGAGAACAACGTAAGCAGTTGGGCAAGCCGCCAGTGTATTTGTTTGGGTCAAGCTACGGCACGCCAATAAGCGCATTTGTAAACGAGAAACAAAATGTGCTCTTTGAAGAATACGAATACCCGCCGTGTCAGTGCGGGTTATAAACAGAAAGGGGGCGGCATGACCGGATATGTTATAGTAGGACTATCGGCTTTTATTGTCGGCGCTTGTGTCGGCGTGGTGATAGCTGGGATTTGTCGGGAGCCGGAGATTGAATATCGGGAGTGGGATAAGTAGCATGGGGCGTGGTTAACTGGCTTGGAAATATAGATACTCTTTTCCCTTGACTTCTATTGACACGGTATGCTAAACTATCGAAAAATT
>JBNJDH010000220.1:0-5628 GCA_051744695.1 Bacteroidota bacterium
GAGGTTTGCTGGATGCTGGGATTGGAAAACCTGAAAGATTCGGAAGATTTTTTCAGTTTTTATTCCAAACAACAACCAATATAAAAACGGACCGCCAAATATCTATACGGCTATAAAACCAATATTCCCATGAACAGATGGCTTCTCTTTCCGGCATTCATTCTTTTTTGCCTTTTCTACAGTTGTCAGTCAAAAGACAACCGGCAATCCACACACTCCCCTTTTCATGATGCCATTTCAGCATTCACCTCGGGCCAGATTTCGGCCGGTTCATCCGTGGTGATTGAGTTTGCCTCGCCCGTTGAAAACGCCGAACCCGGCGAACCGGCTGACGAACTTTTTTCTATAAAGCCTTCCGTAGATGGAGAAGCGAAATGGGCAGGCAAGCGAACGCTGGTTTTTGAGCCATCCGAAAACCTGCCTTCGGGCACAGAATTCAAAGCTGAAGTAAACCTTCCTAAACTGATGCCCCGGGAAAAAGAACCTTTCTTTTTTACTTTCCGCACCAAAACCCGGAATGCATGGCTCAGTGAAGAATCGCTTGGCCCGGCATCTTTGGCGGATACCGAAAATTACCAGGCTGAAGTAAAGTTGACTTTGGCGGATATTGTCAAAGAAAAAGAGATCAGAGAAAACGTGGAAGCCCGCTACAAGGGACGTCCGGTAAGCCTGGAATTTTCCCGTTTGGATGACCTCAATTATCTGATCACCGCCGGGGAAATTGAAAGGGGCGATAAAGCTCAACCCCTTACGGTTGAAGTCAAAAAAGGCACCATCTCGCCGGATGAAAAAAAATCCCTTAAAATCTCCATCCCGGGGCGGGATGAATTCAAAATTTTATCAGCCCGGAAGGCATCAGCTCCTCGTCACATGATCACGGTAACATTCAGTGACCCGTTGGATCCGAATCAGGATGTTTCGGGATTGTTTCGTCTGGGAAACAATGACATTGACTGGAACATTGACAACAATCGGGTCAAACTCTACCCTGATGAATCGGTACGCGGGGAACAAGAGCTATTAATCACATCTGATGTCAAAAACATTGACGGAGAATACCTGGATGCCTCCGGAAAGTTCACATTCTCGTTTTCGAAAGAGAAACCTGAAGTAGAGATCATTGGCGACGGAACGGTTATTCCTTATTCTGACGGATTGTATCTTCCTTTCCGGGCCGTGAGCCTGAAAGCTGTCAGGGTCCGTGTCATTAAGATCTACGAACACAACATCGGTCATTTTCTCCAGGCCAACCGACTCAGCGGATCCTCGGGACTTAAAAGGGCCGGGCGGCTGGTCCACAGACAGCGCATCAAACTCGACAATGATCCCACCCTCGATGCGGGCAAATGGAACACTTTTTCCCTGGACCTGTCGCGGTTCATCCAGCCCGACCCGGGCGCCATCTATCGCGTGGAGCTGGGCTTTGAGCAAAGTGATGCCGATTATCCCTGTTCAGACAACCAGCAGGATGAGGACGAAAGTGAAGAAGAGGTAGAATACAATGAAGAGGCTGACGTAGATACCATTGACGGCGATTTTTGGGACACCCCCAACAACTATTACTCCACGGGCCCTCATTCAAGACCTGATGAGTTTTCATGGCGTGACCGGGACAACCCCTGTACACCCTCCTACTATACCAGGGACAAGTGGGTTTCAAAAAATGTCCTTGCTTCCAATCTAGGTATAATGGTCAAAGGGGGTAAAGATGATGCGTTTATGGTCACCGTCACAGACCTCAGAACAACAGAGCCGCTGAAAGGAGTTGATGTAGAAATCTTCAACCTGCAGATGATCAAAATCGGTGAAGGAAAAACAAATTCCGCCGGAGAAGCTGAATTAGGCGCAGATGGCACGCCATTTCTTTTAATTGCCAAAGATGATAAACAAAGAGGCTATCTGCGTATGGATGAGGGCCGGAATCGTCCGGTGGACCGCTTTGATGTTTCGGGAGAGACCGTAAATAAAGGCCTGAAAGGTTTTATCTTCGGAGAGCGTGGCGTCTGGCGACCGGGAGATTCCATTTTTGTTTCCTTCATGCCCATGGAAACCGAAAAGGAGACCCTTCCGCCCAATCACCCCGTGACTTTTGAACTGGTCAATCCCAGGGGAAAGTTGATTGACAAACAGGTAAAGAGTCATGCAGAAAACCGCCTCTACACGTTCCGCACAAAATCGGAAGAAGACGCACCAACGGGAACATGGACAGCGCGTATAACCATTGGGGGAGTTGTTTTTAACAAACAATTGCGCATCGAGACGATCAGACCCAACCGACTCAAAATAGACCTGGAATGGCCCGGTGAAATGCTCCGGTCAGACGAAAAAACCCAATTCACCATAAATTCGGAATGGCTTCATGGCTCGCCGGCTTCCGGACTGAAAACGGATGTTCGGATGAATATCAGCCAGGCAGAAACAAATTTCGAAAATTACAGGAATTATGTGTTTGATGACCCGGCCAGGGAGATCGACAACCAGGAGATGATGCTCTTTGAGGGGGACCTGAATGAGGAAGGACATGTCTCTTTCGACAAGGTGGTTCCCGGCTATAGTCAGGCGCCGGGAAGGTTATCGGCCCGCCTTACAACAAGGGTTTTTGAAGAAGGAGGGGCCTTTAGCGTATCCTCAGCTTCAGCAACGCTCTCTCCTTTTGATGTCTATACGGGAATTAAAGCGCCCTCAGGTGATGACCGGGGAAGGTTGCTTACTGATGAGGACCACAAAATTGAACTGGTGACCGTGGACAACGAAGGCAATCCCGAGGGGAACCAACAACTGGAGTATAAGGTATACAAACTCAACTGGCGATGGTGGTGGGAAAAATCGGAAGAAGACCTGGGCCGGTATATCTCATCAAACAGCCGGGAAGTCATCACTTCAGAATCTGTCACCACCTCGGCCAATGGAAAAGCAACATTCGATTTCAGGATCGAAAAACCCGAATGGGGAAGATACCTTATCCGTGTGATCAATCAGGAATCGGGGCACGCCACGGGAGACATTGTCATGGTAGACTGGCCGGGTTGGGCCCGCGAATCGAGAGAAGGTGAAGGGGCCTCTCTCCTCACTTTTGATACGGACCGTGATTCCTACGAAGTGGGAGATGACATCACGGTCACCTTTCCTTCATCGGAACAGGGGCGTGCCAGAGTCAGCGTGGAAACGGGGACCTCTGTGCTGAAAAGCTGGTGGGTAGAGCCTGAAAAGGAAGAAACCTCTTTCTCGTTTGAGGCCACAGAAGATATGACCCCCAACATCTATATCAGTGTAACGCTTATTCAGCCTCATGCACAAACAGCCAACAACAGACCGATCCGGCTCTATGGCGTGGTGCCGGCAAAAGTCGAAAATCCGGAAACCCACCTTGATCCCGAGATTACAACGGCCGGCACATGGCGCCCGGACGAAAAAGCAACCATTAAGGTGAGCGAAGCCAACAATAAAGAGATGGATTATGTCCTGGCCGTGGTGGATGAAGGATTGCTCGATTTGACCAACTTCAGCACACCCGACCCATGGCAACGTTTTAATGCCCGCGAAGCACTGGGGGTCAAAACATGGGACATTTATGACAACGTGATCGGTGCATTTGGCGGAAAAATAGAACAAATATTCAGCATTGGCGGAGACAGCGAACTCGACAAAGAGGGCGATAAAAACCAAATGCGCCGGTTTGAGCCAATGGTCCGCTTTATTGGCCCAAGCCATCTGAAAAAACGGAAGGAAAACACCCATACCCTTGACATCCCTTCTTACACAGGGTCTGTCAGGGTTATGGTCATCGGTACCAGCGAAAAGGCAACCGGCAGCAACCATGACGAGGTCACCATCAAGAAACCCGTGATGGTATGGAGCTCTCTGCCACGGGTCGTCTCACCCAATGAAAAGCTTTCATTGCCGGTTTCGGTTTTCACCACCGAAGAAAACATCAACAAGGTGACTGTCAGCCTTGAAAGCTCGGACCACTATGAAATTACCGGCAAAAAGAAAAAAACAGTCAACTTCGACAGCCCCGGGGAGAAAAATGTCTTTTTTGAAGTCCGCACAAAAGAAAAAACGGGAACTTCACAGCTCAACATAACCGCCAAAGGGAACGGAGAAACGGCCAAACTCACAAAAAACATAAACGTTAGGATGCCCAACCCTCCCGTAACCCGGAACCTGTCAACAATTATCAATGCCGGGAAATCGGATGTCATTGATTATGAATTGCCGGGAATTGAAGGGACAAATTCCGCTACGTTGGAGGCAAGCGTGATACCGCCCATGGACCTGACAGGGAGGCTGAAATACCTGCTTCGCTACCCCCATGGCTGTATAGAGCAGATTACCTCGGGCGCATTCCCGCAATTGTATATCGACGATGTGGTAGAGCTGACAGAAGAGGAACGTCAGAAAATGCAAAAGAATATACACAGTGTGTTAGACAGGTTTTCGTCTTTCCAAACACAGGAAGGAGGATTTGGCTACTGGCCTGGCAGAAACCACGTCAATTCATGGAGCTCAAGCTATGCAGGCCATTTCATGCTTGAAGCCGAAAAACAAGGATACACGGTACCCCCGGGCATGAAGTCCGACTGGCTTTCATCCCAAAAACGACTGGCAAACGACTGGCTGCCGGGAGAAAACAAAAGGCGACATGGCTCACGGCAAATGGAACAAGCTTATCGTCTTTACACATTAGCGCTTGCCGAAAAACCGTCAACAGGTGCAATGAACCGTCTTCGTCAACAGGATAACATTGTCATTCAGGCACGCTGGCTTCTGGCATCTGCCTATGCCCTTTCAGGAATGCATGAGGTCGCCGGTGGGATCATCGACAATGCGCTGGATCCGGAGACAGAACGTGTATACAAAAAAACATACGGATCTAAACTGCGGGATAAAGCCATTCTCGTGAACACCCTTAATCTGCTTGACAGGCGGGAAACAGCAATGCCCATCGTACGGGATGTGGCCGAACAGTTAAACAGCGACGATTGGTACAGCACGCAAACGACAGCCTGGACACTGATGAGCATCGTAAATTTCACCAGGGGAACTGGAAATGACCCGCTGCAGTTTACCTATCATTTGAACAATGAATCACCTGTCACCGTAGGAACAGACAAGCCGTTATCACAAAACGAGCTGAATGCACACAAAAAGCCAAATGGAGAAATAAAAATATCCAATGAAGGCGATTCAGAGCTTTTTGTTTCCCTGATCATGAATGGCACACCAGGAGGCATCGACAGCACAAAAATTTCAGACAATCTCAAACTGCGCACGCAGTTTCTTTCGATGAACGACAACCCGCTAAGCATTGATGACATCGAACAAGGGACCGATTTTAAATACATCGTCCGTGTAAGCAATCCAGGCACGGCCGGTGATGCCGAAAACCTGGCGCTCACCCACATGGTTCCTTCGGCCTGGGAGATAAGGAACACGCGCCTGGAAGGAACCGAAAGCAATGAATATGACACCCCTGATTACCGCGACATCAGGGATGACAGGGTCTATTCCTATTTCGACCTGGAGGCCGGTGAAAGCAAAGAATTCGTGGTAGTAGTGCATGCAGCCTTCACAGGCGAGTTTTACCTGCCGCCAGTTTCCTGCGAGGCGATGTACAACCACAACATC
>JBNJDH010000221.1:0-5608 GCA_051744695.1 Bacteroidota bacterium
CCTTTCGGGGAAGGGCTTTTGAAGGTCAAGATGATTGGTAATCTGTTCAAAATAATTGACAAATCCGTAATCTTCAAAGAATTTTTGATAATAGGGCGGATTGTAGGGTACACCAAATGCCGGTTGAGTAAACCCTTCGACCAGAAGTCCCCAAAAAGTGTCATTCTCTCCAAAATTGATGGGGCCATCCATCGCTTCCATTCCACGTTCGGCCAACCAATCACGGGCCGCGTCAAATAGTTTGAAGGCAGCTTTTTCATCATTTATGCATTCAAAAAAGCCCATTCCTCCAGTGGGTTGTGCAAAACCGTAGGCCTTCTTCTGGTTGACATAGGCAGCCACCCGGCCAATAGGCTTTTCTTTTCCGTCGTACAACAAAAAACGAACCGCCTCTCCATGTTGGAAAAAATCATTGGTTGCGGGATCAAAAATCTTTTCGATGCTCAAATCCAGCGGACGGACATAATTCTCATCGCCCTTATAAACGGTGTCAACGACATCCAAAAACTGCCGTCTTTGTTTTTTGGTTTTGACCTCGGCTATTTGCATAACTATGTAATAAACTTGATAAAATAAGATTCAGTAACATGGCTGTTTTCCGGCTAATAACCAGTAAAAACAACATTTTTCACAATCGCCAAAGTTAATGATTTTAAACAAAACCCCTAAAACATTGTCAGTTTTGAATTCACGGTCAGGACGAAAACTCATACCAGGATAAGTAATCCATCATATTTTTCTCCGTAGCATGTTTGTGCACAAATTCGTTCCGTTGAGGTTGATATTCATAAGCTTTTCCCCATTCATCTGCATGCCTTGCCACTTCTTCTACAGCAGAGATGATATATTGAATTTCATCCTTCGACATAACCGGATGAACAGAAAGTCTGACCCACCCCGGTTTTTCCGACAAATCGCCCATGTCAATTTTTCCGGTAATCTGGCTGGAAGTATAATAATCCACATGAAGAAGATAATGTCCGTAAGTGCCGGCACAGGAACACCCTCCCCGTGTTTGAATGCCGTACCTGTCATTCAAAAGTTTTACCACCAAATTAAAATGAGCCCGATTCATATAAAAGGAGATCGCACCAATCCGCTCTTGTTGCCCGGCAGCCAAAATATTCAGTCCCGGGATGTCTTTAAATGCATCAAAAATCATTTGCAGCATGGCATCCTCACGCTCCTGCATCTTTTCACAGCCCATCTCCTCTTTCAGGCGTATGCTCAAAGCGGCTCTGATCGATTGCAAAAATCCAGGAGTACCCCCGTCTTCGCGGGCTTCAATATCATCGATATATCGATAAAGTCCCCAGCGATTGGTCCAGTTCACGGTTCCTCCTCCTGAATCATCAGGAGCTGAATTGTGATACAAGGAAGAATTAAAAATCAGCACACCACAACTTCCCGGGCCTCCCAAAAATTTATGAGGAGAAAAAAATACAGCATCAAGTTGTTTCTTCGGATCACCCGGATGCATGTCCATTTTGACATAAGGAGCAGATGCTGCGAAATCAACAAAACAAAAGCCGCCGTAACGGTGCATGATTTGGGCAAGTTCATAATAGGGCGTTTCTATGCCGGTGACATTTGAAGCGGCAGAAAAGCTTCCTATCTTAAGAGGACGATCTTCATATTTAGAAATTTCCTTTTCAAGAGAGCGGGGATCCACCAATAAATTTTCATCAGGCTCCAGCACAACTACATCCGCATTGGTTTCCAACCAGGAAGTATGATTGGAATGATGCTCCATATGGGTCAGGAACACCACAGGCCGGTCTTTTTCCGGGATTGAACAATACCTTTGAGCCTGTTCGGGAACCCGCATCCCAAGAATTCTCTGGAGCTTGTTAACAACCGAGGTCATACCTGACCCTGCCGTTATGATCACATCATCATTGTTGGCATGAACATGATCTTTTATAATCTGATGAGATAGCCGGTAAACATTGGTCATGACCTGACCGGTATCACTTGATTCAGAATGCGTATTGCCAACCACCGGCCCAATTACATTCATAATTTGTTCCTCTATCGGGCGATAGAGACGACCCGAGGCAATCCAATCGGCATAAATCAAAGGTTTCGATCCATAAGGCGTTTCGATCCGGGCATCATTTCCTATGGTGTTGTTTCGGAAACGCGCAAAATGTTCTTCATGTGGAAGCATAACATCGGTTTTCACATTAGAGATGCGCAAATATAAGGGTTGTCAAAACAGAGAATGATGATTTATGACACCCTTTAAAAAAATCAAAGGAACAGCTCTATTTCTTCTTTTGCATCTTGGGCAACCTGACGCAAATAGATATTTTTATCCAGTGTCCAGTCATGAATCAAAGAAAGGACAGCCTCGCGATTTTCTTCAGAGAAGCGACCGGCCATTTTCAAAACAAAAGCGCCGGCACGGATAAATTTCCCGGTTTCAATCTGTTCTTTCAAAAGAGGAAAAATTTCATTCAAAGACACGAACCCGGCCTCCGGGTAAAAACGCAAACGCCATCCCACAGCCATCATGGCAGCATGTCTTTTGTAAGGGGTTCCTTTTCCAATCCAGTCAACCAATAAAGATTCCCCAAAAAAGGAAGCACTCAGCAAATAACGCCCCATATGTTCAGAAAGCTCAGGAGCCGGAAGCATATCTCCCCACTCATTCAATTCATCGAAAGACATTTGATCCACATCAGCCAACATTGCGGCCAAAATCATTGTTTCGCGTACTTCCCGGTACCAAAGCCGCCTGGCCAGTTCCTGATTCCGCTTCAGTCCGGATGCAATGTTCTTCAAATGCACCACCGACACACCCCAATTCTTTTTATAGGAAGTCCCGGCTCTTTCCATCTGTTCACGTATTTCGCCATCCCGAAGCTTCCAAACCCGGGTCATCAATTGATTGATGGTTTCGTCAATTTCTGCATTAACAGGGAAAACCTTCATAATAATTACTTTTGATCAAATATGCAAAAGTACAACACTTCCCAATACGATAAAGAACCAAAGCAAAAATTAGGAACAACGCATTTTTCAAAAATCATTTGCAAAACTGGAGGGAAAATAATTATCTTTGCACCCGTTAATGAAAAAATGGTGATTGTAGCTCAGTTGGCTAGAGCGCCAGATTGTGGCTCTGGAGGTCGCCGGTTCAAGCCCGGTCTTTCACCCTTTTCAAAAGCCCAAATGCTTATTGAACAAGCATTTGGGCTTATTTTTTTGCTTCATCACAAAAATGCATACCTGTTTTTTGATTTTAGCAAAATTTGAAACTATCGGGTTAAAATTATTAATTGCTTCGCAATCATATTTCTTGTCCACGAATTGCACGAATTACAGGAATTAAAGCTGTTTCACAGCTTTTTTAAAAAACGGCGAAGCCGTTTAGACCGCACCTTTGGTGCGGAAAAAATTCGTGTAATTCGTGCAATTCGTGGACAAAAAAAAGAAATGGCGTAAGCCATTTTTCTCAAAATTTGTCAATCTTATGAAAGTTCATTTTTATTCCAGGTACGCATTTTTGTGATGAACCATTTTTTTATTGACACAAATTTCTTTACAACAACTTCTTTCAATAGGCCGTCAGATTTTTAGATATAAGATGTAAGATGAATCTTATGACATTAATAACCTGCATTTTAGCAAAATTTAAGCACATTTTTTTAATAACTGAAAATCGAGCTTTTGAAAAAGTTTAACGGGCTATTGTTCTTTTTTACACGTGTGTAATTCATGAACCCCGGCATCGATTAAAGAATTTCTTCATTAATCAACAAACAAAAGAACATCACCCCACAATTTATTGTTACCTTTGCGCGACTAAAAAAAGAAAAACCATGGTTACAACAGAAATGATGAAAGAGCTTTCCGGACGCGAGATCGCGTTAAGGAGGTATCTTTGACATCGACCGGAAAAAGATTGAAATAGAGGAAGAAGAAACGCGTGCTCAGGCACCCGATTTCTGGGATGACCCCAAAGCTGCAGAGCAAAAGATGAGGTACATCCAGGGGCTGAAAAGCTGGGTAGAACGTTACGAAAAGGCACGAGATGCCATAGAAGATATCTCGGTGCTTATGGAGCTCCAAAAAGAAGGAGAAGCATCCGAGGAAGATGTGGACGCCCGTTACAACGAGGCCCTGAATTTGGTCGAAGATCTTGAACTGCGCAATATGCTGCAGAGAGAGGAGGATAAAATGGGGGCCATCCTGAAAATCAACGCCGGTGCCGGCGGAACAGAAAGTCAGGACTGGGCGGCCATGCTCATGCGCATGTACGTAAGATGGGCAGAACGGCAAGGCTACAAAATTACTGAAACCAACTATCAGGAGGGCGATGAAGCCGGCATCAAATCCGTGACTCTCCAGATCGAAGGTGAATATGCTTTCGGTTATCTGAAAAGCGAGAACGGCGTTCACAGGTTGGTTCGTCTGTCGCCATTCAATGCTGCCAATAAACGAATGACCTCCTTCACCTCTGTTTTTGTCATCCCCCTTATTGACGAATCCATCGAAGTAGAGGTCAACTCCTCAGACATCACCTGGGAAACATTTCGTTCCGGAGGGGCCGGCGGGCAAAATGTCAATAAAGTAGAAACGGGTGTACGGCTGAGACATGAACCCACCGGCATTGTCATCGAAAACACAGAATCGCGGACACAAGGCGGGAACAAAGAGAATGCCCTTCGTATGTTGAAATCCCAGCTTTATGAGATCGAACTCAGGAAAAAGCAGGAAGAACAAAACAAAATCGAATCGCAAAAGAAGAAGATCGAATGGGGCTCCCAGATCCGCTCATATGTGCTGCAGCCCTATAAGCTTGTCAAAGACCTACGGACCAATCATGAAACAAGTAATGTCCAGGCTGTTCTCAACGGTGAGATAGACGACTTCATGAAGGCTTACCTCATGGAATTCGGGGGCCAGGATATTTTTCAGAGAGAATAGCAATTAATATAAAAATCAAATAATCCAAAAGAAATGGAATACCGCACTGAAAAAGACACAATGGGAGAAGTTCAGGTGCCCGCAGACAAATATTGGGGCCCTCAGACCCAACGTTCCGTAAACAATTTCCCCATCGGGCCGGCAGCTTCCATGCCACTGGAGGTTATTCATGCCTTTGGATATCTTAAAAAAGCGGCGGCCTATGCCAACAAAGAGCATAGCGTACTACCGGCCGAAAAGAAAGAATTCATTGCCCGCGTTTGTGATGAAATCATCGAAGGCAAACTCGACAATCAATTTCCATTGGTTGTATGGCAAACGGGAAGTGGCACACAATCGAACATGAATTGCAATGAAGTGGTGTCCAACCGGGCCCATGTACTGAACGGCGGGAAACTGGGAGAAGGGGAGCCCCCTATTCATCCCAATGACGATGTAAACAAATCTCAATCGTCCAACGACACCTTCCCCACTGCCATGCACATCGCGGCTTACAAAATATTAATGGAGCGCACCATTCCGGGCGTTGAAAAGCTTCGCGATACACTACAGGCCAAATCGGAAGAAATGATGGAGGTCGTTAAGATCGGGCGCACTCACCTGATGGATGCAACCCCCCTTACCCTGGGGCAGGAATTCTCGGGATACGCCGCTCAACTCACGTTTGGGCTCA
>JBNJDH010000222.1:0-5597 GCA_051744695.1 Bacteroidota bacterium
GGAAAGCGGGTGCAAATATAAAGCTTATTTTGCCAGTCGGCCAAATGAATTAATGAGCTTTTTAAAAGTTTTTTTGAAGGGGCTGAGGGTCAGCATGATTTTTTACTCATCTCCTTCCGCCACTTAAAGCGAACCTAATTGCAAAGGGGAATAAAGTTAGTTTACAATGAATGGATTGTCAAGCCATTTAACAAATCATGAGATGACCCGGATTGGAAACATCCAACACTTAAGACATAACTCACATCATTTTTGTACCTTCGCATAAACAATAATACTAATAAGACAACTCGTCCATGAGCACGCACAACAACCTGGTCATTATACCAACATACAACGAAAGCGACAACATTGAAGCCCTTATACGGTCAGTCTTGTCGCAACCCACTCCTTTCCATATCCTGATTGTTGACGATGGCTCCCCAGACGGCACTGCTTCTATTGTGAAAAACCTTCAGAACGAATACCCTGGTGAAGTGCACATTATTGAAAGAGAAGAAAAGTCGGGGCTGGGCACTGCCTACATAGCAGGATTCAAATGGGCACTGGCAAATCAATATGAGTATATCTGTGAAATGGATGCGGATTTTTCTCACAATCCGGCAGATCTCAACCGTCTGTATCAAGCTTGTGCAGAGGAAGGGGCTGACCTGGCCATTGGCTCCCGCTACAAATCGGGCGTGAATGTGGTAAACTGGCCCATAGGGAGAGTTCTGATCTCATATTATGCATCCGTGTATGTCAGGCTGGTTACAGGCATGGATATAATGGACACGACGGCCGGCTTTAAATGCTATCACCGGCGCGTACTTGAAACCATCAAACTTGACAAGATAAGTCTGAAAGGTTATGGTTTCCAAATCGAAATGAAATTTTCAACATGGAAATATGGTTTCAAAATCATTGAAGTGCCCATCATTTTTACCGACAGGAAGAAAGGAACCTCTAAAATGAGCGGGGGGATATTCAATGAAGCCTTGTGGGGGGTCATAA
Organism: Bacteroidota bacterium; assembly: GCA_051744695.1. Classification (GTDB taxonomy): domain Bacteria; phylum Bacteroidota; class Bacteroidia; order Bacteroidales; family Marinilabiliaceae; genus Marinilabilia. The sequence continues at coordinate 994 of JBNJDH010000222.1, forward strand.
AAATGAAAATCAGCAGTTTTTTCAAAAAATATGAAGTCTGATCAATCCCTTTGTTTCTTGAGCAACAAATCATCAAACCAACCCGGATTTTTCTTTGTTTTAATATATAGATATGAATACACTGATCAAAAACGCGACCATTATAAACGAAGGCAAAATATTTGAAGGAAGTGTCTTCGTACGGGATGACTTAATAGAAAAAATATATTTGCCGGATGAGCATTTGCCCGATCATGCCGATCAGGTCATCGACCTCGAAAAGAATTACCTCATTCCGGGTGTGATCGACGACCAGGTACACTTTCGGGAGCCCGGAATGACACATAAGGCCGATATTCAGACCGAATCGGCAGCTGCAATTGCCGGTGGCGTTACCTCTTTTATGGAAATGCCCAATACCAATCCTCAAACCACTTCCATAGAAGCGTTGAAGGACAAATTTGAAAGGGCGGCAAAGTCCTCTTATGCCAATTACTCTTTTTACCTGGGGGCCACCAACGACAACCTCGACGAGCTCTTGAAAGCTGATCCTTCCACCACCTGTGGCATAAAAGTATTCATGGGATCTTCCACGGGAAACATGCTGGTAGACAACAAAGAATCGCTTGAAAACATTTTCCGTGAAGCTCCCATTCAGATTGCCACCCATTGTGAAGATGAGGCCACGATTCGCGAAAATTCAGAACTCTACCGGCAAAAATACGGGGAAGAAATTCCCTTCCGTTTTCACCCTCTCATAAGAAGCGCGGAAGCCTGCTACAGATCATCTTCTCTCGCTGTAGAACTGGCATCAAAACATCAATCCAGACTTCACATTCTTCATCTCTCCACCAAAAAGGAACTGGATCTTTTTAATAACCAACTTCCCCTCAAAGACAAAAAAATCACCGGTGAAGTTTGTGCTCATCATCTCTGGTTTTCTGATGCCGATTACGACCAATATGGAAGCCGAATAAAATGGAATCCGGCCATCAAATCAAAAGAGGACAGGGATGCTTTACGCGAAGGACTTAAAAACAATTATCTTGATGTCATTGCCACGGATCATGCCCCTCATACCCTCGAAGAAAAAAGCAGCAAAAATTATTTTAAAACACCTTCGGGGGGCCCTTTGGTTGAACATAGTTTGATGGCGATGCTCGAACTCAGTGATGCAGGCCATTTTTCCAAAGAAATGATTATAGAAAAAATGTGTCATGCCCCGGCCCGGTTGTTCAACATCAAAAAAAGGGGATTCATCAGGGAAGGCTATTATGCAGATCTGGCTGTCATATCATCACGGCAACCAGTTTCAATTGATGACAATACTGTACATTATAAATGTAAATGGAGTCCTTTTTCAGGAACCACCTTTCACAACCGAATCACTCATACCTTTATAAATGGAAATCTTGCTTTTGAAAACGGACTAATCAATCCGCAGAAACATGGCAGAAAATTGGTTTTCAACAGATAAAATGAAACATATTCAGAAAACACTCTTTTTTTTCATCAACATTCTTATTGTGTTGCTTCTGGCAAAATGTACCGGTGGTGAAGGCCGACAAAATGCTTCCGGTCAGATCGGATCAGGAGAAGAACTTGCAGACTCCATCCTTTACGCTGTAGATGTAATCAATCTTGACTCGGCTGATCAATGGGCAGATGAACGGCTGCAACGGTTAGACCAACCCAAAATGACGGACATGTTTTTTGAGGCCTTATACAACGGGGATGCTCATGCAATCGATTATTACTCGGGAGAGAAAATACCGGCAGATAAAATCAGGGAAATGGAAGAATCCGGAGAATTTGACCGTGAGGAAATGGCTCAGGTTCAATTTAAAGAGAGTTGGTATTTTGATGCTGATGAAGGCAGGATGACCAAAGAAGTTCATTCCATACTTCTGGCATGGCCGGTTTTTAATAACGAAGGAGAACTGCAAGCTTATGAAGCCGGGTTTGTACTGGAGCTTAACCCCTGAAAACCTGTCCAAAAACAAAGGAGGAGAATCATGAATCATCTGAACGATACTTACAAAAACTCCATGGCCCTGCTGACAGATTTTTACGAAATCACGATGGCCTACGGGTTTTGGAAACACAACATGCATCAGCAACAGGCGGCATTTAACCTGTTTTTCAGAGACAACCCGTTCAACGGAGGTTTTACAATCAGTTGCGGACTGGACACCGTAATTGATTTCCTGGAAAACTTCCGGTTCACAGAATCTGACCTCTCGTATCTTGCCACTCTGAAAGGAAATGATAACCAACCATTATTTGAGAAAGGATTTCTTGATTTTCTCGGTTCCATGACTTTTGAATGTGATGTGGATGCCATTCCCGAGGGCAAACTGGTTTTTCCGCACGAGCCCATAGTCAGAATTAAAGGCCCACTGCTTCAGTGTCAACTGATTGAATCAGCTCTTTTGAATTTCATTAATTTTCAAACACTGATCGCCACAAAGGCTGCTCGCATTGGCATTGCCGCCAAAGGCGATTTAATCATGGAGTTCGGGCTTCGACGTGCTCAGGGAATCGACGGTTCTCTCTCAGCAAGCCGTGCTGCCTATATAGGAGGTTGCCAGGGCACATCCAATGTAGTGGCCGGCAAAAAATTCAACATCCCCGTGCTGGGGACCCATGCACACAGCTGGGTTCAGGCTTTTGATAATGAATCAGAAGCATTTGATGCATTTGCAAGCGCTTTACCCACCAATACCATATTTCTGGTAGATACCTACAACACCTCCAGAGGCATTGACAATGCCATTGCCGCTACCCGGAAGATGGAGGCCAAAGGATACAAAATAACCGGCATACGGATCGACTCGGGCGATTTAGCCTACTTCAGTCAAATGGCCAGAAATAAATTAAATGAAGCCGGGCTGTCCGACATGAAGATTGTAGCCAGCAATGACCTGGACGAATACATTGTCAACAGCCTGAAACAGCAAGAAGCCGAGATCGATGCCTGGGGCATCGGAACAAAACTGGTAACGGCTTTCGATCAGCCTGCCCTGGGTGGAGTATATAAACTTTCGGCCATAGAAAAGGACGGACATTGGGAAGACAGGATTAAGCTCTCAGAACAATCAATAAAAATCAACATCCCCGGTCTGCAACAAATCAAACGGTTTTATCGCAACGGGAAAATGGCCGGTGACATGATCTACGACGAAAGGACCGACCTTTCCGGTCCCGTCAGAATGATCGATCCGGCCGATCCGACCCGCACAAAAGTTCTGGACAAAGAAAAACTGGAATGTGAAGACCTTTTGAAGCCCGTTTTCAGAAAAGGGAAAAACCTTTATCAGAAAGAAAGCATTCAGGACCTTCAAAAGCGAACCTCAGACCAAATCAATCTCTTAGACAAAACAATTAAGCGCTTCATCAATCCACACCGCTATCCGGTAGGACTGGAAGAAGGATTGTACAACCGCCGTTTGCAACTGATCTTTAATTACAAAAAAGAAATGACCGATTCTGAATAAAGCGATTAAAAAAGAACTTGTTTGCAAAAACAACTATAGTCATACGTTTGTTTCTCAAATAGAACCAGATTGATAACCCCCAAAAAGGAATAATTATGGACGCATTACTGATCGTGGACGTACAAAATGATTTCCTGCCTGGAGGAGCACTGGAAGTGCCGGAAGGAGATCAGGTTATACCGGTTATCAATGATCTTCAGAAGAAATTCAGGACCATCGTTGCCTCAAGAGACTGGCATCCGCCGGATCATGGCAGTTTTGCATCAAATCATCCCGGTCATAAACCCGGCGATATCATTAATCTAAAGGGGCTTGAACAAATTCTCTGGCCTGACCATTGTGTACAAGGCTCCCACGGGGCCGAGTTTGCACCTCAACTTAACCAGGAACCCGTACAAAAAGTGATTTTTAAAGGGTCCGACCCGGAAGTTGACTCATACAGTGCATTTTATGACAACGGGCACCGCATTGAAACCGAACTCCACAATTACTTACAGAAAAAAGGGATAAAAACACTTTACATAACCGGTCTGGCAGCAGATGTTTGCGTGTATTTCACCGTGAAGGATGCTTTGCTTCTGGAATATGAAACATACCTGATCACAGATGCCACCAGGGGAGTAAATATGAATCCCGACGATACAAAAAATGCCATGGCTGACATGGAAAAACGGGGAGCAAAATTAATCGAATCCAGGACAATTCTCTAATTGTCAATCCACAAGCAATAGTTAATAATTTTAGCTTTCAGGATTTCAATAACATCAGATTTGAAACGAGGGGAAAAAATTAATTTGTACCCCGCTTCAACACAAAACGTGCATTTTTTCGGGTAATCTGAGAGTCGATAACAGTTCGTCCCTCCAATTTTTCATCAATATCTTTCTGCGAATAATGACGGATGGTCAAAAGCTCCACCTCCTCATTATACCGCAGCACCAACTTCTTTTGCAATTCATCCATCAAGGGGGTAAGAGTCCATTTGTTATCGACACAAGCAGTGAAATTCAGCGCAGAAGTCTGCAACAAATTGATTCGAACCCGGTAGTGACTAAACAAAGCCAGAATTTCGCTCAAATTATATTCTGTAATAAAAGAAAAATCGCGAGGAGAAAGAGTCAAAAACAC
>JBNJDH010000223.1:0-5591 GCA_051744695.1 Bacteroidota bacterium
TGATTAAAGAACGTAGGGGGAAGAAATTGTTTCATGCCACGGGCCAGCAAGCGTTTGAGGTCAATTCATGGAATGAGGCGGGAAGTGTCATCTCCGAAATTGCTGCTGATGTCGGGGGCTTGTTGGTCCAGGAGAAGGTCTCGGATGACGGACATGAGCATATGTACAGCATAGGGGCCTATTGCGGACATGGCCGGCGACCTGTGGCGCTGTTTTCTTCGGAGCGGTTGCGGGCGACCCGTCCTTTAGGCAGCACCGCCTTGTCGGTGAGTGTCCCTTGTCCGGAGGGGGTTGAAATGGCCGCCCGGTTTTTAAAGAAAGCCGGGTATTACGGAAGTTGTGAGATGGAATTCATTTACGACAGCCGGCGCAATCAATTGTTGTTTCTGGAGCTCAACAACCGTTTGTATAAAACGCAGTCCCTGGCCACGCATTGCGGCATCAATCTGAACCATCTGGCATTGCTGGATGCCATGGGGAAGGTCAAACCACCTGTCCCTGACCAGCTTTACGGACCTCGTTGGTGGCTCACTTGGTCCGACCTGGCTTCTGGCATCAAAAAAATCCACCGGGGAGAGATGAGCTTTCAGGAGTTAATGAGCCCTTTGTCCTTTGATTTTGTAAATGGCATTGATGAGCTCGACGACCCATTGCCGGGGTTTGTGAATTTATTCGGGGGAAATTTTTAAGCGATGATACAACTGAATCGGAAATTATCGGGCAGAAAAGTTCTTGTGATTGGCGGAGCCGGCTTTATCGGAAGCTTCGTGGTGGAGGAGCTTTTGAAATACCCCGTGGATGAGGTGATCATCTATGACAATTTTTCCAGGGGGGTGCGGGAAAATATAGAGCAGAGTCTGAAAGACCCGCGGTGCCGCATTTTTGAATATGGCGGCGACATCCGGGATGTTGATGTGCTGGACCGGGCTGTGGCGGGTGCCGATGATGTTATTCACCTGGCTGCTATGTGGTTGTTGCATTGCCGCGATTTCCCGCGTACGGCCTTTGATGTGAACATTGCCGGCACCTTTAATGTGCTGGAAGCCTGCGCCCGCCGTGGCATTCGTCACCTGGTGTGGTCGTCGTCGGCTTCCGTTTACGGCAATGCTGTGGAAGTGCCCATGAAGGAAGATCATCCGTTTAACAACCGCAATTTTTACGGGGCCACCAAAATTTCGGGTGAAGCGATGTGCAGGGCTTTTTGTGATCGTTACGGGTTATCCTTTACCGGCCTGCGTTACATGAATGTTTACGGGCCGCGTCAGGACCAGCAGGCCGCTTATTCAGGGGTCATACCCCTTATGCTCAACAAAATTGCAGAAAAGAAAGCCCCCGTGATCAACGGCGACGGCACCCAGGCCTACGACTTTGTCTACGTGCGCGATGTGGCCCGCGCCAATATTCTGGCCCTGGCGGCCGGTGTATCTGATGCTTTTTTCAACGTGGGGACGGGGCTCGGAACCACGGTTCGTGAACTTTGCGAAACCATTTTGCGGCTTAAGGGGGTGGATATGCAACTCACCTTTCAGCCTTATTCGGAAGATGACAACCGGCAACTGGTAAAAAACCGCATCGGCGACACACGAAAAGCATCTGATATGTTGGGGTTTTTGTCTGAATACACCCTTGAAGACGGCCTTGAAGAGCTTATTAGCTGGCGCATAGAAGAAGGGATTGATAAATTTTAAAAGGAGGGCATGGCATGTTTCAACACGATCAAATTTCAACCATTACAGCTTTCAGGCGCCCGCTACAAAGGCGACGGTTAATAAGCAAAAGACGGGAGTTAAAAGCCGGGCAGGCACCCGTCAGCATCCGCACACTGCTGGAAGAAGCCGATGAGCCGGGCTCCCTGCTCATTTCCGAAGATTATCCGCCCGTTCTTCAACGTAAAAAAGAGGAGCACCATCTTATCGTGAACTTGAAACCGTCCAACAGCATCGGGCAGTTGTGTCATTTCCTGGCGATGGTGAATTTCAATCTTCGTCCCGGTGCATACCTGGTCTGTTGCCTGGAGACCAACCGCATGAGGAAACAGCGGAATCTTTCATGGTTCCCCGGTCTTTGGGGATGGATTTATCATTCTCTTGATTACATGATGACCAGTTTTTTACCTGCGGTGAAAACCCCCGCGTGGTTTTCCCGGGCATTAACAGCAGGAGAGTGGCAGGCTATATCGTATTACGAGATGGTGGGACGGCTGGTTTATAGCGGATTTGAGGTGATTGCCGATGAAGATATTGACGGTCTTCATTATATCGCTGCTAAGAAGGTGTCCGCTCCTCCTTCCAATCCCCTCGAACAATATGGGCTGGTGATGAAGATCCCGCGTGTGGGGCTAGGTGGCCGTCTGATCCGTGTTTACAAATTCCGGACAATGGTGCCTTTCAGTGAGTATGCGCAGGAATATATCTGCCGGCGTAACCATCTGGCCCGGGGTGGCAAATTCCGGAATGACAAGAGAGTGACCCGCATCGGGAGCCTTCTCCGCCGCTATTGGATTGATGAGCTTCCCATGTTGTGGAATCTGCTGAAAGGTGAGGTGAAACTGGTCGGGGTCAGACCGGTCAGTGCCGCTTATTTGTCTCTCTATCGTCCTGAAGTCCGTAAAAAACGCGAACACTTCCGCCCCGGCCTGTTTCCACCGTTTTATGCAGACATGCCCTCGACCCTGGACGAAATCCAGGATTCGGAGATCAGGTATCTGGAGAGATGGGAACAGGCACCCTTCCGGACCGATTTTGTTTATTTTTTGAAGATCTTGGGGAACATTGTGTTTGGCGGGGCGAGAAGCAAGTAAAAACAGGAATAATTTTGACAAAAATGGCTTTCGCCATTTTATTTTTTTAAGTCCACGAATTTCACGAATTTCACGAATTTTGGCCGCACCAAAGGTGCGTCTTAACGGCTTCGCCGTTTTAGAAAGCTGTTAGACAGCTTTCTAATTCGCGTAATTCGTGAACAAAAGAAGTAATTGCGAAGCAATTAATCGTTTTAAGCTCGTTCGATGAATTCTTGTGAATGAACCCCATACTACTCATACTACTCATCCTGGCCCTGGGATTCACCGGCCTCCTGATTATCCGGAAGTGGCCCGATCAGGCCTTTTGGCTGATCCTGTTGCTACTGTTCGATCCCACCGGTCACTTCACCGTTTATCTGGATAAAGAAGCTTTGGACGGGTTTTATTACCGCGATTTTCTTTTCCCCCTGGCGTTTGTGCCTTTGTTTTCACCCGGTGTTCTGGGTACAGATGCCTTTCGGTTCCGGCCTTTTCAGGTTTTGCTGGGGGTTCAGGTGCTTTTTTTGTTCTATCAGGTTTTGGTTTACGGATACTGGCAGAGCGGGGAGGGATGGGAATATGTATTCAGGTATGTATTGGTCAGGGAGCGGATGAGTGTCTTCGGCTTTATGTTGATCATCCCCGTTTTTGTGATGGCGCGTCGGAATCTCTCTTTTTTCGTGGATCTGCTGGTGCTTTCCACGGTGATCATTTACGTGTTGTATTTCATCACCATTCTGGGCGGCCCGGAATTGCTCCCGGTTTGGCAGGCCGAAAGATACGAGGATTCGGGCATTCTGCGTTATGCCATGTACAGCACGGGGCTGACCGAAATGCTGGTCCCTTTGACGTTTTTTGTTTGGGCCCGGGGCATTCCGTATCGTTACCGCATTTTTTTGTTTTGGAGTAGCGTGATGGTGGTGGCAGCCCTTCTTTTGTCGTTGACCAAGAGCAGTTACATTGGCCTGGCAGGACTCATAGCCGGGTCCTTCTTTCTCTACATCCGGTTGTTTCGGTCAGCTTTCTCTAAAGTGGTGAAGATAACCACAGGAGGCACCCTGGCTGTTCTTCTGCTTGTTTTTGTGGCTTTCCCCGGGTATCCGGGTGTTGTATGGCGTCAGGTCCATGACTTGTGGCTTTTTCTCACCGGTGATGCCTACACCAGCGGGTTGGTGGAGGGGCGGCTTGTGAACCAATGGCCGGCCCATTGGGCCATGATCAGCGAACGCCCCTTCTTTGGCACGGGGGTTGATTTTTCCCGGTTCTTCTCCATGCGGTTCGATCCTTCCGATTATGAGGTAACCGACCTGCCCGTTACCGGGCATCTGGCCATGTACGGGGTTGCCGGACTGGCCGTTTACAGCCTGTTTTATATTCAGCTCTGGCGATACGTGGTGGAGGGATATCAACTGATCAAAAACCGGTTCACTCTTTTCAACGACCTTGACATTGCCATTTATTTTGTGGTGTTTGCCTGGATGGTGAAAACTTTTTTGTTCCGGCCCAACTACCTGTTCAACGAACTGACCACCGGCACCCTTTTGATCAACCTGTATGCCGGACTTCTGCTGGCTGTGCTTTACCGGTGCAAACAAAACAGGAAAACCCATGAATCCTGAGATCGTCATACAACTGGTGCTTTACCGGGATGCGGATTTCCTGCCTGGGCTTGTTCACTCGCTGCGGGTTCAGCGCTATACGGATTTCATGGTCCTGGCCCTCGACAATGGCAGCAAAGACGGCACCGGCGAACGATTTCTGGAGCTTTTTCCGGAGGGGGAATTACTAAGGTCAGAAAAAAATCTTGGCTATGCCGGCGGGCACAATTTGCTGCTGAAGCGGACACTGGAGCTTTCTCCCCCGTTTGTGGTGGTGATGAACACCGATGTGGAGTTGCAGGAAAATTTTCTTAAAGAATTGCACGACCACATGCTTTTCTTCCCCGACGTGGATGCCTGTGGGCCCCTGATTTTGGAAGGGCACAGCCACTGGTCCGAGAAAGAGGTCCAGAATTACCGGCTTTTTATGGATTTCCCGCTGGCCCGGAAACAGTCGCCCGATGCTGGCAAAGTGCTGCATTCGCTGAAAGAGCTGCCGGTATCGGCCGATGTGGATTATCTATCCGGCGTGGCGGTGATGTTCAGAACCACCGTTTTGCGCAAAACAGGGTTGTGGGATGAGCAGCTTTTCCTCTATGGGGAAGAGCGAGACTATTTTTACCGTTTTGCCCGGGCCGGTCACCTGGCCATGGTCACCCGCCATGCCATTTGCCGTCATTTAAATCATTTACGAAGGTCAGATGCCGCGACCTGGCAGCGGACCTATTACTACCTCCGCCGCAACCGGGTGCTGTATTTCCGGAAATACCATTTCAAAAAAGGATTGGTCTTATTCCTGCTCCGGGAAGTGGTGCAGCTGCCTGTCAGCTTTTTCTGGTGCCTGCAAAAAGGCGGCCTCCGGATGTTTTATGCCTGGTGGCTCGGCATTCTGCACGGCTTGCAGGGAAAAACAGGGCAATCGTGGCCGCCGTCCGCAAGAAAATGATCAACTTTGATGCATTGTTTGGGGTGTTGTGGAGAAAATAATTTGGAATTTTTTAGTCTGCTGAAAAATACATATAATTTTATATATGAAGCGTCTGTCACTGATATTTGTGTGTGGAAGTGTAAGGTGTTTCGCAAAAAAACGGGAAATAATCTGGCACTTAGGGAAGCCCGCTTCACCCCGTGTAATTATTTCTGATCAACAAATAATTGCTTTTATAAAAAATATTACACAGGGTAAAGCGGGCTGAAAGGGGTGTTTGTAG
>JBNJDH010000224.1:0-5568 GCA_051744695.1 Bacteroidota bacterium
AGGATACGGTTTCAGGGCCCAGGAAGCGGCACTCACATCCATGCTGGCTTCATGTGCCCCCAATCTCACTGTAGTTAACATCGACGGAGGCATACGCGCGGCCGTGGTATCAGGTTTAATCGCAAAAAATAAAAAATAAAAACCATGCAATTGTTCATCAACCCCGAAGGCGGAATCGCAGGAGATATGTTTGCTGCGGCCCTGATCAATGCCGGAGCCGGCGCTGAGAAAGTCACGGGAGCCATGATAACCGCCGCTGAAAAACTGGGCCGTGCTTCCATCCGACATCTTAAATCAAAAGAAGGATGCAGTCGCCTCCATATCGAAGTGGAACACCACCATGGCCATCTTTCATCCATCAAAGCAATTGAACTGCTCGACACCCTGTTTGATGAACTAAAGATCAGCGAGCCCTACCGGGCCTTTGGCCACGATATGCTGAATCACCTCATCAAAGCCGAAAAAGAAGCGCATGAAACTTACGACTTTGATATGGGGCACCATCATCATCACCACGGCGGACATCACCATCACGGGCATCATCACCACCACGAACCGGAAGCCTGGTTGCACGAGGCACAGGATATTCTGATTGATGTCATAGGTGCAGCCGCAGGTCTTCAGGAATTGTCAGCCCCGGTTAGGGCAAGCCTGACAGCCCCGGTTCATTACGGCGGCGGATCAATAAGTTTTTCTCATGGAAATTTGAAAGTGCCGGCACCAGCCACGGAGATTATGATCAAGAACAATAAAATCCCGGTTGAAGAAGGCCCCATTGAAACGGAACTTTTCACGCCCACGGGTGCAGCCTTGCTCAGTGCTTTGCAGGCAACGGAAATCAAAGAACAGCCTTCTGAACAAGCCAAAGTCGAGGGTTGCTCGCGGGGAACGAAAGAATTGCCGATAGAACCGTTAAAAATAAGTCTCTTTAACAATAGATCGTAAGATTATTAGATGCCTGCCTGGCGGTTTATGAAAAATAAGATTTGTTGTACAAACCAAAGGTTGTTTTATATAGCAGGATTGTAATAAGAAAACGGCAGACAGGGAAGAAAATTCTTACAACACTGATATACTGTGATTTAACCTGAGAAATGCCGGAATTTTAAACAATTGAAATACAAGGCATTAAAAAATTCACCGGACTATTGTTTAAAGAATAACCGCTAGATTGCTACTAAACATACACATTTCCGATTTTGATCAGTTGTGGAATGTTCAGAAGTTTAATTTTACGCCCCTGCAATTCAATCAGTTTGTCAGCCTTAAATTCGGAAAGAAGCCGGATCACCGATTCGGTGGCTGTCCCAACCATGTTGGCCAGTTCTTCCCGGGTAAGAGAAATCTGAAGGGTATGGTCCTCGTCAAGATCGAAAGTATCCATTAAAAGCAACAGCACTTCAGCGAGGCGCTCCCTTACAGTTTTCTGAGCAATATCCGTCAGAAATTTGTTGGATTCACCAAGCTCGCGACAGGTTAGACGCATCAGGGCCATAGCAAATTCGGGATTGCCTTTGATAAACTTGGTAACCACATCCCCCGGCAGATAACAGAGCACCGAATCCTGAATCACTCTGGCGGTGCTGCAAGCCAACTCATCGCTAACAATGGAACGAAACCCGATGAGATCGCCCTCTTTGGCAAAACGAATAATCTGTTCTTTGCCATCAAAGCCGGTTTTGTAGATTTTCAAAACGCCATTTACTACGATATAAGATCCGTTAATCCGGCTCCCTTCATTGTATAATACTGTACCCCGTTTGTATACGTGGCAAACAAGATTCTGGCTTAGTGATTCCAACTCGGCATCCGTCAGCCCTTTGAAGATACCAAAAGATTTAAGATCAATAGTTTCCGGACTGATCGTTTCCTGGGATTTTCTCATAACGTACCTTTAAAAAATAATCAACAAAAAACACCTGACATATGTCACGCAACGCTCTTACAAATATAAAAAGAAAGATTATATTTGCACTACGTTCCAAACAATATACATACTTCAATGTTTGAACAGAAACCTGATATTATACGTTTATCTTCAACGCGCATTTGTGGATTTTAGTTTCGGGTAACTTCGTCAGCAGATATAATTACGGGTAAAAAAAACAGGAGAAATAAGTGAATTTTTTCAGACAATATGAGCAAGTCAAAAAACCACAACATATAATCTGATTCATTAGCATTTTAACACATTAGACTTATTAGTTTTTAAATTTCAATTTACTCCTATCACAAAACTAAAAGGTCAATTTTAACACATTAAAAATCCAAAAAACAGAAAATATGAAAACATCATCAGTTGATCTAAAATGGACCGGCAACATGGCTTTCGAGACCGAAATGAACGGTCACAAAGTAATAGTTGATGCAGACCCCTCTGTTGGGGGAGAAAATAAAGGCGTACGTCCCAAGCCGTTGATGCTGGTTTCACTGGCAGGCTGCACCGGTATGGACGTAATTTCCATCCTGAAAAAAATGCGGGTGGAAGTGGAAGATTTCAACGTAAGCGTGGAAGCAGATATGACAGAAGAACACCCCAAACATTACAACAAGATGAAAATTATTTATTCATTCAAGGGGAAAGATCTGCCAAAAGAGAAAATTGAGAAGGCTGTAAACCTTTCAGAAGAGAAATACTGCGGAGTATCTGCGGTATATAAGCAAGCTATGGATATCACAACTGAAATCCGTATCAATGAATGAGTTTTCTCCTTAACCGGAAGGGGGAATCATTAAAGTAAGGCCTACTGAAAAAGAAGAGAAGCCGAATTCACCCGTGTAGTATAATAAACTGCGCATTGTTTAATGATCAGGAAATACTGCACAGGGTAAAGCGGGCTTTCCTATGTGCCAGGTTATCACCATTTTTTTGCGAAACACCTAGCCTTTACATATACAAACAACAATGATAAACGCTTCATATCTAAAACTATATGCGTTTTTCAGAAGGCCTTGAGTATAGAAAAAAAACCGCTGCCACATCGATTGAAAAATCGTTATGACAGCGGTATTATTTTGAAAAATCCTCTCTGTTTAATGCATCAACTGGCCTTCAACTGTCCCATACTGGATTTTTGAATGCTTTCACGAGCCTGGTCGAGGGTAACAGTGAGCTTTTTCGCATCTTTTGATGGCGTATTATACATGTGATCGATCATAATATTTTCACAGATGGAACGCAGTCCCCGTGCCCCAAGCTTGAACTCAATAGCTTTATCTACAATATAATCGAGCACCTCATCTTCAAATTCAAGTTCGATCCCGTCAATCTCAAACAATTTCTTATACTGCCTGATGATGGAGTTTTTGGGCTCTACGAGAATGCGACGAAGGGTATCCCGGTCCAAGGGATTAAGATACGTCAGAACAGGCAAACGCCCAATGATTTCGGGAATCAGCCCGTAAGCCTTCAGGTCTTGTGGAGCGATGTATTGCAGCAAATTGCTCTCATCAATGTGTTCTTTCTCTTTACTGGCAGAATAGCCCACAACTTTCGTATTCAGGCGGTTGGCAATTTTCCGTTCAATTCCGTCAAAGGCCCCTCCACAAATGAAAAGAATGTTCTTGGTGTTGACAGCGATCATTTTCTGGTCGGGATGCTTACGCCCACCCTGTGGCGGCACATTAATTACAGAGCCCTCGAGCAGTTTCAGGAGACCCTGCTGAACGCCTTCGCCGGAAACATCGCGAGTGATAGAAGGGTTGTCGCCTTTCCGGGCAATTTTGTCGATCTCGTCAATAAAAACAATGCCTTTTTCAGCCGCCTCAGTGTTGTAATCGGCTGCCTGAAGAAGCCGACTCAGGATGCTTTCAATATCTTCGCCTACATAACCGGCTTCAGTGAGAACGGTTGCATCGACAATGGTAAAGGGCACATGCAGCATCTTGGCAATGGTGCGTGCCAGAAGGGTTTTGCCGGTACCGGTCTCCCCCACCAGCACAATATTGGATTTTTCAATCTCCACATCATCACCATCGTCCTTCTGCATCAACCTTTTGTAATGATTGTAGACAGCAACCGAAAGATATTTTTTCGCGTCTTCCTGACCAATTACATACTGATCTAGAAAATCCTTGATTTCCGTAGGCTTCAGCAGTCTCAATCCTTCCACATCGAACGAACCTTTCTTCTTCATCTCTTCTTCAAGGATGGAATGGGCCTGCTCGATGCAACTATCACATATATGACCTGAAATACCGGCCACCAAAAGATTGGTATCTTTCCGGCTACGCCCGCAAAATGAACATTTATCCATAAAAAACCTTACCTCTTCTTCTCCACGTGGAAAACACCTGCTTCTGCAAATGTTTAAAACGTGAATTTATTTCTTATCCTTTTTCTGATCATCGCTCTTTGTCCTGGCCAGCACCTCGTCAATCATACCATATTTCAGGGCTTCATCAGAGGTCATCCAGTAATCACGATCGGAATCTTTTTCTACTTTCTTGTAAGTATTCCCGGTGTGCTCGGAAATAATCTGGTACAATTCCTTTTTGAGTTTGAGGATCTCCCTTGCGGTAATCTCAATATCGGCAGCCTGGCCTTGTGCTCCACCCATGGGCTGATGAATCATAACGCGTGAGTGCCTAAGGGCCGAACGCTTGCCTTTTGTCCCCGCGGTTAGCAACACGGCCCCCATAGAAGCCGCCATGCCGGTACAAATCGTCTGAATATCCGACGAAATAAATTGCATGGTATCATAAATACCCAGACCGGAATGCACATTACCCCCGGGTGAGTTGATGTAAATGCTGATGTCTTTGGTAGAATCTACAGAGTCGAGATACAACAACTGGGCCTGAATGATGTTGGCCACGGTGTCATCAATCGGTACACCAAGAAAAATGATGCGGTCCATCATCAGACGGGAAAACACGTCCATGCTGGCCACATTCAACTGGCGTTCTTCAATAATGGTGGGTGAAATATAATTGCTGGTCACCGCTGTGTATTTATCCAGCACCAAGCTGTTGACTCCCATGTGCTTGGTTGCATATTTCTGAAAATCATTCTGATCGTTCATAAAGATTGATTTTGTATTTAACAACCTGCTAAATTAGCAATTATTTTATTGATATGGACCTTTGATGTGGTTTTTCAAAAAGTCCAATCCGGAAGTGAATCCGGCTTTTTGTCATCTTCAAAACAAACCACCAGGCAAGAATGTTTCCAGGGGGTTGAAATGAAACCTCCAAAAACAGATTAACCTGAAAATATCATCCACAAAGAACTCCTAAGCTTTCTTATACGGATCACATTTCCAGGTTGAGTTTCCCTATATAGCCTAATGCCCCCGGCCATCACGAAGATCAGGATTTGGTGTTATTATTTCTTTTCCTCGTCAAAGAGCTTATTGAATTCGTCACGGGACACCTCTTTGGTCTCCACTTTTACAGCTTCTTTGATGAAATCCATAATCTTATCATTCAAAGCTCCTTCAGACATGCTGCGTTGTTGATCTTCATTCTTCAACATATCCATGGCATATTGCTCAAGATGCTCTTCGGGAATGTTATTGAGGCCGTACTGCATGAATTGAATGCGGGCAGATTTTTTGGCAAAATCGA
>JBNJDH010000225.1:0-5560 GCA_051744695.1 Bacteroidota bacterium
AACCAAGAATTTACCAGCCATGAGATTAGCACCATGCTTTAGCATGGTGATTTCAGGGTCGTCACGGCACCAGCTCAGCCCGCTCGGCAAAGTTTTCAACTTTGTCGAACTATAAAATGTAGTCTAAGACTACCTTTTGAAAAGGGTCGAAGTCACCGCTCGGCTCTGCCGCTTTGCTCTGCAAAGAAACTTCGCCCAGCCGAAAAGTCAGGACGGTTCATTGTTAGGAAGGCCGAATTCCCATTAGCCCCAAGCTTCAATAAGACAAGAACCATAGCATGGGACAACGACCCATGCTATGGCTTTCAGGCCGTTGGCCTTTTTTCTAAAATCATCCAAAACCAAAAATATATTTTTCCATGAAAATCCTCTGCATAGGCCGCAATTACGAAAACCACGCCAAAGAACTGAAAAACCCCGTTCCCCCGGAACCGGTGGTTTTTATGAAACCCGACTCGGCCCTTCTGCGAAACAACGATCCCTTTTTTCTTCCCGACTTTGCCCAATCGTTCCACCACGAAATAGAGATCGTGGTCCGGATCAACCGGTTGGGCAAGAACATCGAAGAACGGTTTGCCCCCCGCTACTATGACGAGATCGCCTTGGGCATTGATTTTACGGCACGCGACCTTCAGGAAGAACTACGCGGCAAAGGATTGCCCTGGGAGAAAGCCAAAGCTTTTGACGGGTCGGCCGTGATATCCCCTTTTATTAACAAAGGCCACTTCCCTGATCTGGATAATCTTAATTTTCATCTGGATATCAACGGGGAAACCCGGCAACAAGGGAATACAGGCAATATGATCTTCAGCATTGACCAGATCATTTCACATGTTTCAAAATATTTCACCCTGAAAATTGGAGATCTCATCTATACCGGTACACCCGAGGGTGTTGGTCCTGTGGCCATCAATGACCGGCTGCGGGGATATATTGAAGGGGAGAATCTTTTCGACTTTATGGTGAAGTGAGGGGTTCCCTCCTATTTTTTAATATATGCAGACCTGCTGAAAAAACAAAGGAGAAATTATTCTCATGATTGCCAACATCTCTGTGAGTTATGAGATTAGCAGGTTATTCAAAACACATATTATTTTGTCTCAATAAAAAAGACACCAGAGTAAGCCATACTCGGGAAAATTGCTTTAACACCTTCCCCGGTTCGGAACTCCATTTTTTTAATGTCATCCATGGAAATGGTGCTCAGGCTATCAGTAGGAATAGGTTTATTATTCAATAAAATTCCGGGTTTAAGAAATTTATCTTCCTCCATTTTTATATCTGCATACATCTGGTAACTCGCGGCCACATTAAAAATAAACTGCTGAAGTGTTTGAACGTTTTCACAAGGTGCATCGCTATTTGAATTGTAATATTTATGATTTATTGGATTCCTGAAAGGAACCGTGCGCTCCACTCCCTGGGCATACAGAATAGTCGAAAAAGAAATACCCATTAAAATAAATAGAATTTTTTTCATCCGTATAAAATTAATTTATTAAGGTCGGATGGAACCTGCCTGACGTTTTCTCGAAAAGAAACTATTTTCTCAAAAGAAACTTTCCAGGAAAACATGATTTGCCCTCTAATAAGTCGGCAGGCAGGCTCGCATGCAAGAACTCATACATGTTCTTTTGAGGCAATCATTGCCATGCTCGTTTCATCAGTATAAATTTAATTTATTAAGGTCAGATGGAACCTGCCTGACGTTTTCTCGAAAAGAAACTATTTTCTCAAAAGAAACTTTCCAGGAAAACATGATTTGCCCTCTAATAAGTCGGCAGGCAGGCTCGCATGCAAGAACTTATACATGTTCTTTTGTGACAAACCTTGTCATGCTCGTTTCATCCGTATAAAATTTATATAAGTCATTGGCCGAATGGAACTCACGATGAATTTTGTTCATGCCCTTTTGAGAATTTGACACTCCAAAGTTCAGGTTCGTTTCATAGTTTGGAATTTAATTTACCCCAAATAGCGTTTACGATATCCGATTTAGTAAATGAACATTGCTAAATTATTATTTTTCAGGGGCAGTTGCAACTAAAAAAGTGATAATCATTTTTCAATATTTAGAAAAAAATGCCGGACAACCCCCTTGCCCGGCATTTTTATGATTTTCTATCACCATTGTCCGGAGAAACAATAGATTTTCTTCACGGGATTTGGCTGAATCGATTCCAAGCCCGGCACATGGCACTGATATTCCAGGGCCCCGTCAATCCAGACATAAATAATATTTTTAGCTATTTTCTCCGGACACCAGTGATTTTCTATGGTTAAAATAATACTAGCGCCCCCAATCAATGCGCATGGCCCTGATGTCCGGCGCTTCCTGATTTCATTTCAGACGATAATGCCTGCGCATTGCCGGTGGCGAAACGGGCTTCATGGAATGTGGCATCCGGGAAAGTCACTTCCGTTAAGTTGCCACGTGACTGACTGGTATTCACTTCTGTCCGTTCAAATATAAAGTACTCTTCTTCCTCTTCTTCCTGCTCATGCACATGCGCTTCATGGTCCTGGCCGGACTCGCTATTTTCATGCTCATGCCCGTTATGTTCTGGTTCTTCTTCAGGACCGGTTTGCACAAGCCGGAAGACATAATCATGCCCTTCTTCGGTGACAATGGCTGAAGACGGAAGAGCCCAAACCCGGTTCTCCCCACTTTGAATGAAAGCCGTCACCCCCATTCCGGGAAGCAGGGATGTATTTTTATCGTCAACGGTGGCATGCACCAAAGCTTTGCGGGATTCAGTGTCAAAACGGCTCGATTTCTTCAGGATGGTCCCGCTCAACGGGTTGGGAAAAGGATTGTTGGTGAGATTGAACGTGAGCCGCTGTCCGGGCTCAATCTGCCGGATGTCCTTTTCAAATACCTCCAGGTCGAGATGGGCTTCATTGATATTGGCAATATGGAAAATTTCCTTCTGCTCGGAAACATGAACGCCGGCATTGACAAAAACAGAAGCTATGGTCCCGGAAACAGATGCTTTCAGCGGATAACTGCTGGTAATATTTTCCGGATTGATCTGACCGGGGTCGAGGTGGATCATCTGAAGTTTCTTTTTCAGACTTTGCAGGCGGGCCCGGTTGTTTTCATATTCCGATTCCAGCTTCTGGACAGTGCGGGCGGCATTGACACTGTCGCGCAACAACCTTTTCTGACGGTTGTATTCGCTTTCCAGGTATTTGTCCTCATTGACCGCCTCCAGATAGGCCTGTTGAAGATCGGCCACATCGGGATGCTCAATTCGGGCCACCACTTCACCTTTTTGCACCTCATCTCCCTCGATAACTCGTATATCGCGCACGATGCCACCGATGACGGGAGTAACAGAAGCTTCAGCATGCGGGGGCAGGGAAACGGAACCAAAAGCTTTCACCACCCGGGACAGGTTTTCCTTTGAAGGGTGTGCCAACTGAACATCCGCATTTTCCTTTTGCCTGGCGGTGATCAAAACCTGGTCTGCCCCCAGTTCTTCACGCACGGCCATCAGGCTC
Organism: Bacteroidota bacterium; assembly: GCA_051744695.1. Taxonomy (GTDB): domain Bacteria; phylum Bacteroidota; class Bacteroidia; order Bacteroidales; family Marinilabiliaceae; genus Marinilabilia. The sequence goes on from JBNJDH010000225.1 coordinate 3,505, forward strand.
CCCGCCTCATGGTCGTGACCGCTGTGGTCATTTTCTGCCCGGGCTTCTTCTGTATGCCCGGATTCATGGGCATCATGTTCTTCGTGATTTTCATTCGCAGTGCTTCCGCATGCCTGTAAAAGGACAAAAAGCACGGCGATGCACAAAGTGCTTATCTCTCTAATTTTGTTCTTTGTTATCATCAGATTGGTTCTTTATATTAATCCTATTATGAGTGATTTCAAATGAGATTTTGTCTGATTTCATGAATAATTGCTTCGCAATGATTTTTGTTGTCCACGAATTTCACGAATTATCAAGCCGCCATGCGGCTTTCAGCCGGTCTGACCGGCTGTTTTATCGGGCTGCATAGCAGCTTTAATTCGTGAAATTCGTGGACAAAACATAAAATGGCGCAAGCCATTTTTACACCTTAATTCCTTCATTTAGTTTTCACGTAATGAGACATTAATCTTAATCATCAGCGCTGGTCTTCCCCCAGCAAGTATTCCATTTCAATCACAGCTTCGTTATACCCCCTGAGCACCTCCAGGTAATTCAACCGGATGCGGGTGGACTGGTCGAAATATTGCACATACTGCAGATAATCAATATTTCCGGCTTCATACTGAGTCTGTGCATTTTTGGCGATCAGCCCGGCTTCTTTCAAGCGATCGTCGCGATAGAACTGCAACTGCTTCTGATAATTTTTCAGTTGATTCCGGGCATTCAGAAAGCCGGTTTCCATTGATTTTTTAAAAGCCTGGTGCTGCTCCCGGGTGATTTCGAAATCAATCCGGGCACTTTGATTCCGCGCTCTTTCACCCCAAAAGTCTACCGGGAATTTTAGTCCCACCTCAAAAGCATTGAATCCATCGCCACCGTTTATGTCGGTTTTGCTGAAACGCACAAACGGATCGGGCCATGAAACGGATTGAATCACCTTGCTTTGAGCCTTGTTGGCAGCAAGATTGCTTTCCGAGACTTTCAAATCAGGATTTCCTTCAGGAAGCGTCTTTCCGGCACTGTCCGCCGAAAATTCAAATGCCCTGAGGGCTGAATCTTCCACCGCCACAGGGGCCTCAGCAAAAACAACTTCCTGAAGTTCATTCAAGCGGTTGTTAAGCTCCATTCGGGCCTGTTCCTTTTTAAGTCTGATCTCTTTGAACTTGGATTGGGACGACACATTTTCGAGATGAGAAATGTCTCCTGTCTCATACTTCAGGTCACCGCTTTCCTTAAGCCGGGAAAAGTGATTTTCCAGCTCCTGCATCAGACTGAGTTTTTGTTTGGCAAACAGCACCTTGTTGTAGGCCAGTTTGACATCGCGCACAACGCGGGCACGGATCCGGCTCATCCGCTCTTTGGAAAGGTCGATGCGCCGGTTGGCCAGCTTCCCACGGGCGGCGTATTCAAAAGGGCTGTTGAATTCCTGTTCTACAGACCATCTCTGCCGGCCGCTACCCTCCTTTTCGTTTTCAAAAGCTACTTTGGTGTCGGGCAGATCGTAAACCAAAGTTTTCTCCTTCTCCTGTTTTTCCATGCCCAATTCGCCGGAACGAATGTCGGGATGATTGCTCAGGGCCATTTCAATAGCCTCATCCAGCGTCACAGCAGATTGATCGGCGGCAGGCTCTTGTGCAGCCACATTTCCGGAAAGGATCAATACGCCCAGAAACACTGAGATTGTTCGCTTCATGCGCGTTTTCGTTGAGTTTTGTTTTTTGGCCAGAATCTTGGTAAGTGACGGCCGGGTCAGTCGTTTGGCCCTGTAGCTGTAAATGATCGGTAACAGAAACAGGGTCAGGAAAGTGGCCGTAATCAGACCGCCCACAACCACCGTGGCCAGGGGGCGCTGGACTTCGGCACCAGATGAAGTGGACATGGCCATGGGCAGAAAGCCCAGTGCATCGGTCAGTGCCGTCAAGATGACCGGCCGAAGACGCATATCGGTACCGTGATAGACGCGGCGGAATACATTATTGACCCCTTCGGCTTTCAGCTCGTTGAAGAAACTGACCAGGACGATGCCGTTGAGCACCGCAATGCCAAACAAGGCGATAAAGCCAACACCTGC
>JBNJDH010000226.1:0-5558 GCA_051744695.1 Bacteroidota bacterium
TAAAGAAGAACTCAATCTGGAAATCACAGGTCTTGAATATCTGGGCAGTTTTCCAAACGAATACATCTACAACAACTACTCAGTCTTCACCACTGATTTGGGATATGTTTGTAAAGTCAAGAGCTTCGATAACATAAAAGTCAAAGATGACATCGCCGATTACCAGTTTTTTGCCCCAAAAGAGATCAATTACGACAAAATCAGCAGCAACTCAATCAAGAAACTCATCAAGAAATACCTGGCCAATAAAAAGAATAAGATTACTTAGCCAGATCAATTCATAAATAATCAATTCCGATGCTCAACTACCGGCGAAATACAGTAGCTCCTTAGAGTTTTGATTCAGCTTCTGGAATTACATTGCAATGTTGTGTTTGAAGCACAAAACAACTAAAAACCAATATATTACAAAATTTCAAAGAATTATTGTTTCAAAAATCGCCGGGAAAAAATCTGATCCTGCAATTTGCCTATAACAAAATAAACCCCCGGCTGCAAAAAGGAAACATCTATTTCTGAAGGATAACCATCCGGATGAACCGATGCTACGGCATGGCCGTTCAGGCTAACGATTTCCATGGTTTGAAAAGGGACCTCGCTTTTTATGACAATATACTCACTTGCCGGATTGGGATAAACAAAAATGACATCCGCATTTTCTGAGAGCTTCTTTTCTGGAGTCTGATTGTTGGATTGAACGTTAAGCTCCACTTTACCAGGTGCAGAAAGCACCAGCCCATCATAAACCGCATATTCAAAATGGTCAACCCCCGTAAATCCGGCATCAGGCGTATACCGGAAGGTTCCATCCTCATGAAGCACCACCTGCCCATGGCCGGGTTCTTTGACCAGCAGACTGCTTTTGTAGGTTCCGTCAAGATCAAAATCGTTATTTAAAATGCTATGCTCCAGGTCGATTGAGAAAGGATAAGGTGCCTGAACTAAAAAACTGTCTTTGATTGCAATAACCAGCGAATTGAATTTGCTGAGCTGTTCCGGCATCACATAATTTGAAGATTTGAACTTTTCCGTTGCTTCAGCCTTGGGAGCTAACGTCCAACATTCCCGGATAAAACGATGATCACTCTCATAGCTGTGGTTCCTGTAACAGATGGCGGCTTTTATTTCACACTTAAAGGAAAATCCATATATTTAACCTATTACCAATGCGCAAGTACAGGAGTGAATAAATAAATTAAGGATAAAACGAGCATGGCTAAAAGTTTGCCACAACAAGGATATGTATCAATCCTTGCATGCGAGCCTGCCTGGCAATTTATGAAAGAGAAACATTCTCATTTTTGATGCAAAACCACTGAAATTGATGGTTGCATATATATTAAAACGGCAGACAGGCCTGCCTGCCGGTTTAGTAATAGACGATTTTTGATTTTTCAGGAAAACTCTTTTGAGATAACTGGTTCTTTCAGAGAAAACGTCAGGCAGGTTCCATCCGACCTTAAAATATAAATTATATACGGATGAAAAAAGAGACCGACTTAACAGGATTCTGGCGTTTCCGGGAAGAATTTGACGGCGGGGAAGACCACGGGGAAGCACGTCTTTTTCAGCACGGCAAACAACTTTCGGGGCACCTGATTTTCAAAGAAACCATTCCCGGGGAGCCACCTATGTTCATCAGAACCAAACTGACAGGGAAGACCGAAAAAGGGAAAGTACACCTAACAGAATCAGCGGTCACCGTATTGTTCGGTAGATCTGATGAATACGAACCCGAAGAAAGAACGGGCCTGATTAATGCCATGGGCCAGATTGCCGGATCGGGGGAAGACCGGAAGGGCGTGCACGGGGTGTTTCTTATGGAACGGTTATTATGAATTTATTAGCTTTATTTTTAACCAACGCCAAAAATAAACCAAAACACCTGATTTCATGAGAACAACAATTTTCTTTTTATTGATCCTGATTGCCTCAGCAACGCTTTATTCCTAAACCCCACTGATCATGAACCAGTTCACGGCCAACCTCCCGACCAGGGTTTTCAACGATAAAGTTTATGTCTACCCCTCCCATGACATCCACAAAGACTCCGGGCCTTTTTTTTCAGACTGGCTTTGCATGGAGGTTTATTATAATTTTTCCTCTGAAAATCTCACTGAGTGGGAGACCACGGCGTTATTCTTTCCCGACATGATGTGGCCTGGGTAGACCACCAATTAGAGCATGTGGGGCCATGATTGCCTCGAAAAAGATGTAAAAAAGCTAACCTTTTTTCCCGACAAAGGCAAGTATTAATCCAACCACGAAGACAATTCCGCTGTATATAACGGGTGTCCAGTTTGCTTCACTCACAGCAACATCTACGCCAAGAAAGCTAAAGCTTTCAGAAGCCTGCATGGCGTCATAACCGAAATAAATCAGCCCAATAAGGCCGATAATAAGTAATGCGTATCCAATTTTTTTCATGATCCGTGTAGTTTATTTGTTCTTATTTCAAAAAAGGAAATCATCTTCAGGGAGTTTACAGTTTAAAATCCGTTAAATCCGGTTCTAAATCAGCAAACTCCTCCGGTACCAGGGGATTCTCCAAAACAAAAATCCGGCGTTGATCAAGATCCAGTTTTTCAACAATGTCGCCGTAATGCTCAGAAAATATCCGGTCCAATTCTCCTGACTCAGCAATAATCTGAAGTCCTTTATTGATTCTTTTGGTCAATTCAGACATTTCAGGATTGACATAAAACACCAGGGGGAAAGGATAAAACAAGATCAAATTTTTATCTATGGTCAAATTTTCGTGCTTTGAAACCCGATTGCGATATACGCCCAATATTTCATTAGCTCCATATGCACTGTAGTCAAATCTTCCGTTCTGCAGACGTTCAAAAATATCATCAAAATCACCCTCTTCTGCAACCCGGAAATCATTGTGCCGAAAAATGGTGGCATCGCTCCAGGTGGAAGGAATCCCATGCTCAAGCTTTCTAATATCATCGACATCATCAATGTTGTTGAAAGCAACAGTGTCTTGCTCTCTGATAATAGGAATTCTGTATCCAAGTAGGTTCTTGGTCAGGGGCCGTGGAATCACAAACATATCCCCTTCCTCAAATTTTTGATTGCCGGCTATGGTGACAAAAAGATCATGCTCATAATCAGTAAAAACCAATGACTCCTGTTCCCCGGGATACTCCACGGTGCTTTCCTCAATCTGCCAGTTGCCAAACTCTTTTTCCGTAGCATTCAGAACAGCCTTCAGTACTTCCCGCTCGTAATCCTGCCTGGCCTGTGACCTGTTACCATTCCAGAAATCGATCATTGTTGTATCATTTTCTGAATGCTTCAAGGTTGGTTCCTCTTTATCATTGTTCGATTTACTAAACGAGCATGCACTTATAATTAATACAAGGCAAATGGAAAAAAACAATTGGTACATAAATGAATAATTTGATGGTCGGCCAAATCTTATGTTCTGAGCGTAAAACAGTTAATTGCCGGCAGGCATATGTGGAAAATGCTAACAACCTATTTCAATATTAAAGGAAAAAATTTGTTTTGGTTATTTACAGCTATTCCATTTTAACCTGTTTCATTCATAAACAAGTTTGAAAAGTTCAGGATAAAGATAAAATTTTCTTACTTTGCCTTTTACCGGATAGATATGATTTAAAGTTAGTATTTTTTTCAGAACAATTATGGATAAATTAAAAATATCATCGTCCCAGTTTGAGCACCGGAGTGGTGACAAGGATTATAACCTTTCAATAATTGAAAAACTTTCTCAAAAAGCTTCAGCCGAAGGTTCTGACATTATTGCTTTTCATGAATGTTCCATCACGGGATACACTTTTGCCCGGGATCTTTCAAAAGAGCAAATGCTTGAGGTGGCTGAGTTCATCCCAAATGGAAACAGCCTCTCAACACTAACCGGCATTGCCCGAAAAAATAACATCGTTGTACTGGCAGGACTTTTTGAAAAGGATGAGAACGACAGATTGTTCAACACTTACGTCTGCGTTGACAAAAACGGACTGGTGGCAAAACACAGGAAACTTCACCCTTTCATAAGTCCACATTTAACAGGAGGAGACGGATACTGTGTATTCGAACTCATGGGATGGAAGATTGGCATTTTGATCTGTTACGACAACAACATCATTGAAAATGTGAGAGCCACTAAACTTCTGGGAGCAGATGTTATTTTTATGCCGCACGTTACAATGTGTACACCCTCCACCCGTCCGGGAGCAGGGTTTGTAGATCCCAAGCTCTGGGAGTACCGCGAAGATGATCCCACATCCTTACGCATTGAATTCGATGGCATGAAGGGACGTCAATGGCTGATGAAGTGGCTGCCTGCACGAGCATACGACAATGCCGTTTACGCGGTTTTTGCCAACCCCATAGGCATGGATGAAGACCAGTTGAAAAATGGTTGTTCCATGATCATCGATCCTTTTGGGGATATTCTTAATGAGTGTCGCTCATTTGACGATTGCTATGTCACCTCCACCATTGTACCGGAAAAACTCACACGGGCAGGTGGTCACAGGTATTTGAATGCAAGAAGACCTGAGCTGTATAAGGATATCCTGGGCATGGAGCACAATCCGGAACAAAAAGTGGCCTGGCTGCATTCAAAAAAGAAACAATGATTGAAACCACAACATTAACCTTTCTTTTCGGATGAATTATCGTTTAGTTATTGCATCGAAAACGGATTTAAAATAATGGGAAATTGGAATAAGCCCGAACGAAAGCTCCATTGAACTAATGTTTGGGGCAAAAAAGTGCCCGGGGATAACATTTTGCTTAAATGAATTAGTGCTCCAAATATGGGAACCGACAAGGAATTCAGCTTCCTTAATAGAGCCGAATAGGATATTCGACCCTTCTGATTGGACCGAAAGGGAATTCGGCCCTCCTGATTTTATTTTTATTTCCCATATATTTTTTGTAAATTTTAACAAAGAAACAATATCCGGAAAACATTGCTGATGTTTCATCCCTAAAATACCGGTCCTATGAAACGCGTGATTTTACTTACCGACTTTTCCGAAACCGCCCGAAACGCCGCCCTGTATGCCCTCAAAATGTTCGAAAACGAAAAAGTCTACTTTCAGCTTCTCAATGTTTTCGATGTAGAATTCAGCGGGAGTCCCTACATCATGCAGGTCAAAGAAGAGATGGCAGAAGAAAGTATGAAAGGGCTACGAAAAGAACTTTCCTTACTCCACAAGGAACATCCCAATGCCCGTATTGAGCTGGCATCGCGCTTTGGAGCCATGACTGAGGTCATTCGCCGGGAGCTGGAAGATTACGAACCAGATCTCCTCGTATTAGGATGTAAAGGCGAAACAGCCATGGAGCATTTTCTGCTCGGAAGCAATGCTTTGGAAATCATCAGGCACGTTCATCATCCCATGTTGGTTGTTCCCCGAAAAGCTCAATACAAACCTCCGGAGAAAATCGTATTCTCCACAGATCTCCAGGATGTAGACATCCCCCAAATGATTGGACCACTCAATGATCTGATCGAAGCATTCAACAGTGAGCTGCTTTTCTTAAATGTAATGGAAGATGAATACATCAACCGG
>JBNJDH010000227.1:0-5540 GCA_051744695.1 Bacteroidota bacterium
TTTGAATTGTGGAGGGAAAATTCTAAAAAGCTATTCCGGCGGCGTCTTCTGGGGGAAAAAGATCAATGACGGAAAAGTTGCTTACCGTTTTATGTTGAGCATTCAGGGGCAGGATGTTTATTTTCTCGATCACCATTACCTGTCTCAGCGGGTTGTGGGGGCCAATCAAATCATGCTGTTTTACGATATTATTGAGATGATGCCGATAGGCCAAAGTGCTTCCGGACCCGGGGATGGCTGGTGGTTTCATTTAAGTTATCCCGATGAAACCAGGCTTGTAACTTTTTCAGGAAGGTCTGCTTCCGGGAAGCGGATTATGGAGGAAGCAATTGAAGCCTTGGGGTTAACGACAGGCTTTCCGGAAGATTGACCCGGACTGGATGGCAGAGTAGGGCTGTCTGTAATGGCAATCCGGGTGAACTTGCTTTGTTTTGTCATGATGATGACAGGAGCCTTGTAGCCGTTTTTAAGGTCAGTCATCCATTTGAATTGCATAGATAAAAACCCATCCACATCACCTTGACAAAAGCAGAAAATTTATTATCTTTGCAAGTCCACAAAAGCCGGGGCTGACATGGATTTGACAGCAAGGCAAAGTGGTAAGTAAGCATGCCGAGCGTTGTGCAGCTGGCTCGTTAATCCCAGGGCTCACATCTATTAACTGGCGAAGACAATTACGCTCTCGCTGCGTAACCGAATAACAGTAAGTTACGCTTAATCCCGGCTCTAGGAGCCGGGACGGGACATCTCCCGGATGCCGTGGTCCCGAGGCTGTCCGATACGGAGGTGCAGAAAAAATCGGAACTAGTCTGAAGCTTGCTCCGGTCTTCAGGCGAAATTAAAGGAGCTAAGGTCTGGTTCGGGTGCCGCTTCCCTTGCCAGTCCCGACAATTAATAAGCGGCTAAGCATGTAGAAAGCTTACGGCTTCCTTGACTGGACCCGGGTTCGAATCCCGGCAGCTCCACAGGTAAAAATCAGCTAGATTTAAGTTGATCGATGGTTTTTTCCGGACTTTCCGATTTGAAGATGAAACTTCCTGATACCAAAACATCGGCGCCTGCCTGATAAAGTTTTCCGGCATTTTCTGTGGTGATGCCCCCATCTACTTCAATTAAGGCGTGACTGTTTTTGCGTTCGATGAGTTCCTTTAGGTTTCTGATTTTTTCGTAGGTGTTTTCTATGAATTTTTGTCCGCCAAACCCGGGATTGACCGACATGATCAGTACCAGATCAACCATTTCCACGATATCTTCCAGGAGATGAACAGGATTGTGGGGATTGATGGTAACTCCTGCTTTCATCCCTGAGTCATGAATCTCTTCAATGGTACGGTGAAGATGTGTGCAGGCCTCATAGTGAACAGTGAGGTGACTGGTGCCGGCATCTCTGAAATCCTTGACATACCTGCCGGGGTTTGTAATCATCAAATGGGTGTCAAGGGGTTTTTGAGCGATTTTTTTAATAGCTTCGATTACGGGCAGGCCGAAAGAAATATTGGGCACAAACAGACCGTCCATAACATCGAGATGAAACCAGTCAGCATTGCTCCGGTTTACCATTTCAATGTCTCTGCCGAGATTTAGAAAGTCTGCTGCTAGCAAGGATGGGGCAACCATTTTTGTCATCAGATGAAAAATATTTTTGCTGTTTTGACAAATCTCAGAATCTCCCTGCAAAAGTAAGCAAAAATCTAATAACAGTTAACAGTAACCAGTTCGCAGTAATTTAATCGGCCAACTGGTTACTGCTAACTGCTAACTGTTCACTGGATTCTGTTATTCATCATTAATAAAATTCTTCAGGATGCGGCTTCTGTAAGTATGTTTCAGTCGTTTGATGGCTTTTTCTTTGATTTGCCTGACCCGTTCCCGTGTGAGGTTGAACAATTTACCGATCTCTTCGAGGGAGTAGGGCGGCTCCCCGTTGAGTCCGTAATAAAGACGGATGATGTCGGCTTCACGTGCCGAGAGGGTTGAGAGTGACCGCTCAATCTCTTTTTTGAGAGAATCGTCAACCATTTCAGCATCCGGACTAACGGTGTCGGAGGCCAGCAGAACATCGTAAAGGGTATTCTCCTCATCCGGTTTCAGTGGCGCATCCATGGAGACGTGTTTGTTGGATACTTTCAGGGCTTCTTTGACATCTTTCGGGGCCATGTCGAGGAGTTCGGCAATTTCCTCGGGTGTAGGTTCGCGCTGAAACTCTTGTTCCAGTTTGGAGAAGGTGTTGTTGACTTTGTTGACACTTCCGATTTTGTTCAGGGGAAGTCTGACAATCCGAGCCTGTTCAGCCAGGGCCTGCAGAATAGACTGCCTGATCCACCAAACGGCATAGGAGATGAACTTGAAGCCACGGGTTTCATCGAATCGTTGGGCCGCTTTGATCAGGCCCAGGTTGCCTTCATTGATTAGGTCGGGCAGACTAAGCCCTTGGTTTTGATATTGCTTGGCTACGGAGACCACAAATCTGAGATTCGAATTGATCAACAGTCCAAGGGCTTTGTCATCTCCTTGTTTAATTCTTTTTGCCAGGGCCACTTCTTCTTCGGCCGAGATCAATTGGACTTTCCCGATCTCATGGAGATATTTGTCTAAAGAAGGTGATTCCCGGTTTGTGACTTGTTTGGTTATTTTTAGCTGTCTCATATAAAAAAAAAGGTTAGCTAGTTTTCCATAGCTTGCATAATTGCCGTTATGGTTTTATCCAAACGGGAAAGTTGGATTTGCATACCGGCAAGTGTGTAAATTGAAAAATTAACGATTTATAAGGATTAGAGGTTGTAATATTAACAAAAATCTTATCATGGTGTTTAGTTTCAGCCTTATTTTTGACCATTGACAGACTTTTGTTTATAAAAAATTGTATTTCAAGGAGAAGAATTAGTAGTGGGTTTTTACCCAGTAGCCCGGCAGTATCTTACAGGCAAAAGGGAGGGCCATGACTATCTTACCTGGCCTAAATTTATCCAATGTAGAGAATCCCTTTCCCCGCATCTGCCTGTAAAACACTTAAATTTAAGATCTAACAATTTGTTGGCCTGCACAATCTATTCAAAATGAAAACGCTCTTTCTGGTGTTTTATTTGTTGAAAAACAGGGTTGTGCGTTATTAAAGGAGCTTGATTTTATGATTGTTTTGCTTTAAACTGCTCACTTGTTGAAATTTTTGGAAAATATATTTTGCAGATATGATCAGAATGGTGTATGTTTGCAGTGGATTTCCATTCCCGGTTGGCCGTTCGTTTGCCAACGTGGTAATTACTTTAAATTTAGTTCTCAATAGCATTTCTTTTTTGAAACCATTTACCAATCCCGAGGAAAATTTTTTAACCTGAGAGCATTGTTGAACTGAAGTCGCAATTTGTCAATAACTAAACATTAGTAGTCGTTTTATATGCTGGATATCATAGCACTTAACAGTAAGAAACTGGTAGAGTTGCGTCAGATTGCCAAAGATCTTGGCATTAGGCGTGTAGAATCTTACAAGAAACAAGACCTGATCTACAAAATACTTGATGAACAGGCCATTCAGGATTCAGAGAAGAAAAAGAATGCCGAAGCAGGAAAAAAAGAAAATGAGTCGGCTCGTAACGATAAAAGGCCCCGCAGAGGAAGACCGCCCAAAAAAGTGACTGATTCCCAGCAGGGGACCGAACAAAATAAAGAATCTGCTAAAGCTGAAACTTCCGATAGGTCTGATAGGCCTGAAAAGCAAGGGGAGCCCCAGCAGGAGAAACAGCAAAAAGGAGCTGAAGGCTCAGTTCAAAGTGCACCTGCAAAGGAACAGTCCCCGCGAGGAAAACAGGGACATAAAAAAGAGCAGCAGCAGAATCAGACTCCTAAAGAGCAGCCGAATCAGCCCAAAGCGGAAGAAGGAACTGCCTCAGCCAGGGCTGAACAACCATCCCGGCAGGCAACCGAGAAGAGTCAGGAAGGGGCTCCTGCTGAAAAACAGCAGCCCAGGGGTGGAAAAGAAAAAAATGAAAACGCGCGTCAGGACCAGCAGCAGTCTTCCCATAAACAACAGGGGAAATGGCAGCGTTCCGATAAACAGCAGCAACAATCCAGGGAGCAGCAACCCCAACAACAGCGCAAACATCAAGATCGTCAGCAACAACAGCAGCAGCAGCAGGATGTGAAAAATGACAAAGCCTTTGAATTTGAGGGCATAGTCACTGCTTCCGGCGTGCTGGAAATAATGCCAGACGGTTATGGTTTTCTCAGATCCTCGGACTACAATTATTTTAACTCTCCTGATGACATTTATGTGTCTCAGTCCCAGATTAAACTTTTCGGACTGAAAACCGGAGATACTGTAGAGGGAAGCATTCGCCCGCCCAAAGAAGGAGAGAAATATTTTCCGCTTATCAAGGTGGAATCGATCAACGGACGGACACCCGATTTTGTGCGCGACCGTGTGCCTTTCGACCACCTGGTCCCGGTTTTTCCTGATGCAAAATTTAGTCTGACAGAAGGGCCTTACAGCAACATTTCCACCCGAATTGTGGATATGTTTGCCCCAATTGGTAAAGGACAGCGTGGCCTGATTGTGTCGCAGCCCAAAACGGGAAAGACCGTACTGCTGAAAGATGTGGCCAATGCCATTGCATCCAATCACCCCGAGGTGTACATGATTATTCTCCTCATTGACGAGCGTCCTGAGGAGGTCACTGATATGGCCCGTAGCGTAAATGCCGAAGTGGTCTCATCCACATTTGATGAACCTGCCGAACGTCATGTGAAAGTGGCCAATATCGTCCATGAAAAAGCGAAACGATTGGTGGAATGTGGACATGACGTAGTAATCCTCTTGGATTCCATTACCCGTCTGGCACGGGCCTACAACACCGTTTCACCGGCCTCCGGAAAAGTCCTTTCAGGTGGTGTAGATGCCAATGCCTTGCATAAACCCAAACGGTTCTTCGGTGCAGCCCGTAACATTGAAGAAGGCGGGTCACTGACCATTCTGGCTACTGCGCTTACCGAGACCGGTTCGAAGATGGATGATGTGATCTTTGAAGAGTTTAAAGGTACAGGCAACATGGAACTTCAACTCGATCGCCGGTTGTCCAATAAACGCATTTATCCTTCTGTGGATCTTACTGTGTCCAGCACCCGGCGCGAAGAATTGTTGCTTGACAAAGACACCATGAACCGTGTGTGGATTCTGCGGAATTACCTTTCGGATATGACACCGGTTGAGGCAATGGAATTCCTGAAAGACCGCATGATGAAAACCAGAACCAATGAGGAATTCCTAATCTCGATGAATTCGGGGTGAGGTTAAACATGAGATTAGGAGGGTGTCTAAAAAGAAAAACTACGGATCAAACACCTTATTATTTGAAACCAAATGTGTCGCACCTTCGGAGCTTAGCTGATTTGGATTACTCGAATTCTTCTGCCGCTCTGTCGCACCTCTGGTGCTACCCCAATTGGCATTAAGACAGCCACAGAGTGGCGATAGAACGGTAGAAGAAAAGATGTTTAAGAAAAAATGCCGGTCCACCTCACCGTAAATTATCAGCGACACCACCTCC
>JBNJDH010000228.1:0-5530 GCA_051744695.1 Bacteroidota bacterium
CCAGCTGTCAATCATGGATTTTGAATCGGGCACTGGTAAAATAAAATCTAAATGACGATGAAAACAATTATTCAAAAACTTACGAAGACTACCTCATGGGTTGTTATTCTTTTATTGGTAACCAATTTTTCAATGGCCCAAAATGAAAAGGGTCTGATGCCATCGAACAAGGACGGATTTGAGACGGGCGATTGGCACAATTTCAGACCCCATTATGCAGGCGATGCTGAAGATTGGATCAGGCCTAATTTCAGCATAAATCAAACTGATCCCATCAGCGGCAATTACTCTCTTCAATGGAATTCAGATGACAAGGAGCACAAATGGTTTATGCTCAGCAATGCTTTTTACCTGGAAAAACCCGTGGCCATATCGGTCGATTTTCGGGTTACAGGAGATGCTGAGGATTTTGAAACGGGGCTGCTTCTCATGGCATCAAAAGATGAATTTGCCGGAATAAAGGTGTCACAGAAAAGTGCGGAGCTGTTTAAAAAAGGGAACACCACAATTGACAACTCAAAGAGTGAGGTAAATATCATGCCCGGCACCACATATCGCCTGTTGGTCAGCATCACAGATGATGAAATTTTCAAGGCAGAGATAAGGGAAAAAGAGACAGACAGGGAACTTGCCTCTTTCGAATCGAAGAGCTTTGTTGAGCCCGGGGCCGTGTCAAAGTATATAAAAACCGACCCCAATTCCAATACGACCATCGATTTCGACAACCTTGAAGTACAAGCAGCAGATTACAAAGTGCCTGCGGGAGAATATGTGCGTTCACCCCAATTTGTTATTTTGCCCCGCGTGCCGGATGTAGAGCAGGACCAGGGAAATTGGGTCGGGGGACACTCTTCGATGCTTGAAGGAGATACGTTTAAAATGTGGTACCGCATCCGCGACAACAAGGAAAGAGGCCGGGGTTATGGCTTTGCACAAAGCAATGACGGGCTGAATTGGGAAAAATACGAAAACAATCCGCTTTTTACACATCACGAGGATTACAAGAGTAATGAAAAAATATGTGTATTGAAGGTTGACGGCTTATACAAGGCATGGTATGCGGTTGATACGCCTGAAAGTTGGTACACTGCTTATGCCACCAGCCAAGATGGCCTCAATTGGGAACAACACGGACTGGTAATTGATGAAAGCTATTGCAAAGACCCGGTTATAGTATATGTTGATGGCACCTATTACCTCTATTCCATTAAAGATGAAAACAAATTGGGAGTTTACACTTCTCCCAACGGGGTGGATTTCACTCACCAGAATACCATTGAGGTTGGCGTTCACGCTCATGTAGGTGCATTTCATGAAAAGAAAACCGGGCTGTTTCACTTGTATTCTACCGGAGGATTTAACGGAGTGAACCATGCTGTTTCATCCGATGGAATTCATTTTGGCTTTTTTACGAATGTGATGAATCCTTCACCGGTTGGACTGGATGACTGGGAAACTGCAGGAGTTACCTATTTGTCGTTCATAAGTGATGAGTTTGGCCATATTGAAGATGCAGATGCACTTCCTTTTCATTATCAGGCCCGAAACGACTGGGACAACAATATTCCCGGCTGGAAATTCCATGGGGGCGATAAAGTTGTGTTGGGCGGAAAATACGAAGGATTATATGTGGGCGTTCCTGCCGTAATCGAACCCGACAATTCCAGTTATTATGAAGCTTTTCCATACAGGGTTCCCAAAGCCGATGGGTTATCTGTATCCGCGTTAAGGACGGTAAGAATAATTGTTGATTCTTATGACTTGGACAAAGAGGTTGTTGCAGAAGGAAGTATTGAGGTGTTATCAAAGTCCCCGCGTGGCACCCAGGTACAGATAAAAAATGAAAAACTTATCCCGGGTAAAAGCTATCAGCTTTTTTTAGATGAAGGACAGATGGGAGAAATGATAGCCAATAAATACGGAACCATCATGTTTACCATCGCACTTCAGCAAGATGGAAGCCAAAGTTTTCAGATTAAGAAAAAATAAAATAGAAGCCAAACTAAAATAATGAAACCGGTTTTGCTTAAATTTAAACCAGAAACAGATAAAACCAGAAGAGGTTATATTCCTATTATAAAAACCGGGAAGTAAAATTCCTTTTACACACAACTGAAAATCAAAATATATCCACAGGATAGCTGACTTTGCCGGTTTGTTTCGAAGACAATAACATCACAATGTCTCCAGACGAAGAAAAAAAGGAAAAAGCATCTGCCGGCTGAAAAATCCCCCAAAACCTGGAGTTAAAGGCCAAAGCATGGAATCGTGAAGGAACAAAAACAACAAAACAATTCAATAACAATTAAGACAAATAAAAATGAAAAAAAGTACAGTATTCCTACTCCTGCTTTTTGTAGCAGGTCTTTCCGGGACTATCCATGCCGGAAATCAAATTGAATCACAAGAAAAACCCAATGTTGTTTTAATTTTTGCTGACGATTTGGGTTATGGCGATCTAAGCTCTTTCGGGCATCCGGTGATCCGCACACCCAATATCGATAAAATGGCGGACGAAGGTATGCGGTTTACCTCATT
The DNA here is from genome assembly GCA_051744695.1 of Bacteroidota bacterium. Lineage (GTDB taxonomy): Bacteria > Bacteroidota > Bacteroidia > Bacteroidales > Marinilabiliaceae > Marinilabilia. The sequence goes on from JBNJDH010000228.1 coordinate 2,539, forward strand.
TTATGCTGCTGCTTCGGTATGTACGCCTTCGCGGGCGGCGCTGCTTACCGGCAGGTATCCTGTCAGGAACATTCCAACCAATTGTGGCCCTGATAACCCAGAAAAAGGTTTGCCGGTATCGGAAATTACTTTGGCCGATATTTTAGGCGAGGAGGGTTACGCCACTATGGCTGTCGGAAAATGGCATCTTGGTCACACTGAAAAGTTTTTGCCCACCAATCGTGGGTTCGACTCGTTTTATGGACTTCCGTACAGCAACGATATGATTTTACCCTGGTGCCCCTGGCTGAGTGAAGAAGACAAACTTTTTCTTTATGAAGATGACCGGCCGGTAAAAGAAATTGGCTGGGACCAGGACGACCTTACAAAAAACCATACGCGAAAAGCGCTGGAATTCATTGAAGACAGCCGTGAAAAACATTTTTTCCTTTATCTGGCCTACAGCATGCCACATCTACCGGTGAGTACCTCCGAAGAATTCAGGGGAAAATCGAAAGGCGGTTTGTATGGCGATGTAATTGAAACCATCGACTGGAGCACCGGAGAAATTCTATCGAAGATAAAATCGCTGGGACTTGATGAAAATACAATGGTGATTTTTACCAGCGACAACGGGCCCTGGCACAATCTGCCCGACCGCATGTTACAACGGGGAGTGGAACGCTGGCATGCCGGAAGTACCGGTTTGCTTCGTGGAGCCAAAGCAACTACCTACGAAGGAGGTTTCCGGGTTCCTGCAATTTTCAGGTGGCCTTCACAAATCAAGGAAGGAAGGGTGACAAGCGAAATAGCTACCACCATGGACTTGTTTACGACCATTGTTAACATCTGTCATGCACAACTCCCCGATGACCGTGTAATTGATGGAAATAACCTTCTGCCTTTGTTAACAGGTGGCTCTGAGTCACCCACGGATGTTCTGTACTATTGCTGGGGCGAAAAAGTGCAGGCCGTAAGGCAGGGTGAATGGAAATACCGTTTTACTGAAGAAGAGGGGCAACAGCTTTTCAACCTTAATCTGGATCCGGCCGAAATGTATAATGTCGCGGAAGCACAACCTGAGGTAGTAAAAGAAATGCACGGGCTTTTAGAAGATTTTAGTGCTGACACGGGAGCAAAATTTGGGAAAAGGCAGGTAGTGTCTGGTCAGAAACGAAATTGATACCCGCTTGGGCTTGCCTGTTAAAATTAAATATCCCGTAAATTTGAATTTGAAAAGTTATTACCTATGAAGTTAAAAAACTTCTTCACGTACCTTCCCATCATCTGCACCTTATTTGCGTGCACAGGAAACGGGGAATCTACAGGTAAAGAATTGCCGGAAAATCCCAACATCCTCTTCATCGCCATTGACGACTTGCGACCTGAACTGGGGTGTTACGGAAATGACTACATTAAATCCCCTAATATCGATAAACTAGCGGAAACCGGAGCGGTTTTTACCAATCACTTTGTGCAGGTACCAACTTGCGGTGCTTCACGGTACAGTATGCTTACCGGAATACTGCCCAAAACCAGAGGTCACCTGGGAAATGATGCCTGCAGTAATTTTATTGCAGGCAAACCCGAAACTGAAGTTCCTGAAACTTTTATTCATCATTTGCGGAGAAATGGATATTATACCGTGGGCATTGGAAAAATCAGCCACCATCCGGACGGGCTTTTGTATGGTTATACCGATTCGGTGGGGACCGAGTACGAATTGCCGCACAGTTGGGATGAAATGCTGATGGACCCCGGGAAATGGGGCACCGGCTGGAATGCGTTCTTCGGGTATGCCAACGGTGAAAACCGTCAGAGTATGGACCGCCAGGTAAAACCTTACGAAAAGGCTGATGTCCCCGATACGGGTTATCCCGACGGGCTCATGGCAAAGCAGGCCCTGGGCAAATTGGGAGAGCTGGCCAAAAAGGATGAACCTTTCTTTTTGGGAGTCGGTTTTTTTAAGCCTCATCTTCCATTCAACGCACCGAAAAAATACTGGGATATGTACAACGAAGATGAAATCCCACTGTCACCCAATCCGTCCATTCCCGAAAATGTGCACCCGGCAAGTTTGCATGGAAGCGGAGAATTTAACGGCGGGTATCAACTTGGGGAGGAAAAAGCCTCACTGGAAGGTCCCGTGTCTGATGAATATGCCCGGAAGCTGCGCCATGGTTATTTTGCCTGTGTGAGTTACATAGATGCCCAGGTAGGGAAATTGATGGAAGAGTTGGAGAAGCAGGGGCTGGCCGAAAACACGATTGTGGTACTATGGGGCGATCATGGCTGGCACCTGGGCGATCATTTGGTGTGGGGAAAACATACCATTTTTGAACGGGCATTGAAAAGTGCTTTTGTTGTAAATGTTCCCGGAAAAACCAATGGCGCGAACATTGAAAAAGTAGTAAGTACCGTTGATATTTATCCTACAATCATGGATTTATGTAATGTGGAGATGCCCCATGAAAACGATGGAAGAAGTGTCGTCCCGCTGATCACCGATTCGATGACCAATTGGGAGAATGCAGCCTATGGTTATTTTAAAAATGGAATTTCTCTCCGGACCGACAGATACAGGCTGACCAAATATTTCAGAGATGCTGAGCCGGTGGTTGAGCTGTATGATCATCAGAATGACCCAAATGAAGCAAAAAACATTGCCGGTGAAAAGCCTGAAGTTGTTGAGCAATTGATGCCTCTGTGGGAAAAAGGAAATACGGGTTTGTATAATAAAAATTAGAAAAAATGAAAAATGCTATTATCCTCATGGTTTTCCTGTTAAGCGTTTCAACTGGTAATGGCCAGAAAAACTATTTAGATGAGTCAAACAAAGAGTTTGCAGAACGAATGGAATGGTTTCTTGATGCAAAATATGGAATGTTTATCCACTTTGGCCTGTATAGCCAGCTTGGGGGAATTTATGAAGGAAACGATGAAGGTCGTTATGCGGAATGGATCCAGGCGAACCAGCAAATTCCGAAGTCAGATTACATGAAGTTGATTGATA
>JBNJDH010000229.1:0-5521 GCA_051744695.1 Bacteroidota bacterium
ACGGCCCTGATCATCAGCCACCGTTTGTCAACCATCAAAATGGCAGACCGGCTTGTGGTCCTTGATGGCCAGCACGTGGTCGAATCAGGAGCATATGATGAATTGATGAAGAAAAAAGGACATTTTCACAATATGGTGCAGTCACTGTCGGAGATGGGGTTTGGGTGAATGTCGGGTGACACGTCAATTGGTTAATTGGTTAATTGGTTAATTCGTCAATTGGTTAATTCGTTCGCTCGGCTATATCGTTTGCTTGCAAGAATTGGTGGTTTGGTTCCTGATTGCTGTTTTGCTGCCTTCTCTGCCGAAATTTCTGGCGGAGTTAGTAGATAAATGAAGGGATACTTCGTCAGGCTCTTATCGTGCAAGTCGCGGTGAAATGGGTAGGATGAAAAAATTTTAAATAGAGCCCCAAGGGGGGCGAAAGCAAATAGCACAGGGCACCGCCCTGTGTCAGAAACCGGGTGAATAATGTCAAGCCCTGAAGGGGCGCAAGATGAAGTAGAAATGGGTTTTATTCAAAAAGAGCCTTTTTCACTAGTTCTTTAAGATGAGACTTGATAAAATCGTCATTCTGCATTCTGAGAGACTCCCCCCCAAAAAATTGAGGCATAATATATATAGCTGAACTGGCATGGCCCTGAAAGGGCCTGCCTGGCGGCTTATGAGATAGAATCATTTTGCTTTATAGGTTGCAACAAATAAAATAAATGGCTTCTTGTATATAAAACGGCAGACAGGGCCAACTATTAACAACCTGAATTTTTGCATATTACAAAAATCTGTTATTGGTAGCTTGCGATAAATCTTTTCCTGGTTAATTTGTTGCTGGTTTCCTGTTGCCGGTTTTTCTCTTGCGGGTTGGAAGTTCCCCCTTCAGGGGGTCAGGGGGTGTGGAAAAGGGTTCAGAGTTCCGGGTTTTGAGTTCCGTGTTCCGAGTTCCGAGTTCCGGGTTGCTTCTTGCTGACCTGAGGTGCTGAGATGTGGGATGATTGGTTAATTCGTTCGCTCGGCTCTGCCGCTTGCTTGCATAAATCGGTTGAATGATAAGAAGGAACAATGAACACCTCACTTCCAGGAATCAACCCGGAACCCGGAACTGAAACTCGGAACTCGAAACCCGAAACTCGGAACTCGAAACTCAAAACTCATAAAACACCCCGGTGTACACCCCAAACGAATAGGGACGAAACTTCACCGATGAACTTTGGTTGATGTCAGAAATAAAATAATCCACACGGGGCTCCATCCGCAGATGAAGTTGTCTGAAAACAGGAATGGCCACCCCGACTCCGGCATGACTGCTAATGCCCGCCTCTGACAATCCCCCGGTTCGCCCAACATATTGCCGTTCACCGGACATTCGCAGGTATGCATCATTGTCAACCAGCCAGTTGGCACTAAAGCCCCCCGCCAGGGAAATGTCGAGGTTCTCACGCTCAAAAATCCTGTATCGCAGCGTTACGGGAACTTTCATATATCCAAGCGATTGTTCCAGCAGAGGTTGGTCGCCCACGTCTGAGGAACTGAGTTGGACGATCTCATTGGTTTGGGTGCTGAAGGTCCTGTTAGCAGTCGTTTGTTGAGGTTTGTTGTCATGCCGGATCACACCCATGGTGTTATCAAGTTGCACGCCGGTCACATCCAGTCCTTCATCGGCCTGCATCAGGCCAAAGGCACGGTCGGAGCGCGAAACAGTGCCCACCTCCTGCCCCACCCGGGCATAATTCAAACCTGTTTCCACCTGCCAGCGATCATCCATCTGCAGGGTAAGACTGAAGCCTCCACCCCCTGTCATCATACCACTTTCACGGCTGCTAGCGGGTGCCGGACCAGAAACATCACGAAAAGCATAAGTTGGCGAATATTCACCTCCTACCCTCCAGGAGCGTTTCCGGATAGAAGGTACAGCATTAGGTTTAGGGGCTGGTTGCTCAGGTACAAGAGCCATCTGAACTGAAGCCGCACTGAATTCATCAATAGATATGAGGCCCGGAGAGCGGGACGTCAATTTCTCCGGCATGTTGGTTCTTTCACCTTCTCTCTTTTCGGTGGCAACAACCTCTGAATGATCAGGCAGGGCAGTGGGCGACTCAGGTTGTTGTTCATCAATCCTCACCTCTTCATTTCTTTCGTTTTGCGCAAACTTTTCACCGGGGTCACCGGAAGCCAGCGGGGATTTGATTTTTTCTCCCTCCGCCTTACCTTGCTCCTTTTTGGGGAAATTGTTTGAGGCCTCATCTCCATCTGAAGAATCCTCCAAAAGTTCTTCTTGTTGGATATAAGAAATTTGTCCACCGACCGGCAAATCATTTGTGCCACGAAACAACCACAACAATCCGGCTGCAAGAAGCACAACAGCAGCGGCTCCCCATTTCAGAAAAGGCAGTAAACGGCGTTTTTTCCCTTTCCCGGCCAAACGCGACTCGATCTCATCCCACACACGGGGAGAGGGCTGACTTTCCAGATCATTCAGTTTTTGGAATATCTGATCGGTATGTTTGTCGGATTTTGTCATGTTCTCACCGCTTCATTGTTATAGTACTCCCGGACCTTTTGCTGAAGCCATCGCCTGGCACGTGCAAGATTCGATTTGCTGGTTCCTTCTGTAATATTGAGTTCTTCTGCAATTTCAGCATGTGATAAACCTTCAAGCACGTAAAGGTTGAAAACCATCCGGTACCGGGCCGGCAATTGCTGAACCAATTTCAATAAAACATCCAGTGACGGATGCGATGCTTCATCGGCATCTTCCTCGTTCGCCAGTGTTTCATGATCCCCAAAATCATCAGTAAATTCTGTCGTGATTCTGTTTTTGCGGTACGATTCGATGATCATGTTCACAATGATGCGCCGCATCCAACCCTCAAAAGACCCCCGGAAACCAAAAGTCCCTATTTTCTCAAAAACCCGGATGAATCCGTCCTGCAAAAAATCTTCAGCCGACTCCCGATTTTCGGCATACCGCAGGCAAACCCCCAGCATTTTGGGTGCAAACATTTCGTAGAGCGACTTTTGGGCACTCCGTTTTCCCTGCTGACATGCCACAATTATATCATGAAGGTCCTGCACGATGGCTTCTTCAAATTGGTTTTACCGGTAAATTTAACCTTCCAAAACACAGGGTGCAAGGCCCTGAGGGATTGTTTTTATAAAGATGAAATCTGGAAAGAATGGTTGCGTGAAGAAGTTAGAAATTTTTCCGGGCGCGATCCATTTCCCGTTTCTGGTCCTTTTCTTTGATGGTTTCGCGTTTATCGTGTTGCTTTTTACCCTTTGCCAGAGCAATCTCAAGTTTGGCAAGCCCCCTTTCGTTAAGAAACATGCGGAGAGGAATGATGGTGAGTCCCGATTCTTTGGTTTTTCGTTCCAGCTTTTTCAGTTCCTGCTTATTGAGCAACAGTTTGCGGACACGGTGAGGCGCATGATTGTTGAAGGTGCCATAAAAATATTCGGAAATGTTCATGCCTTTCACCCACAACTCCCCTTTTATGAAGTAGCAATACGATTCCACCAGACTGGCACGCCCGGCCCGTATAGATTTAATCTCGGTTCCGGAAAGCTGAATGCCGGCCACAAATTTTTCGAGTATTTCATAATCGAAATAAGCCCTTTTGTTCTTTATATTGATCTGGTTTGCCGACATAAGACCATCATATAGTTAGTAAATTCAACAACAACACCCGCACGAGAAAAGGAAGAACAAGTATGGAAAAAGCAATAAACACTGAAAAGATAAATTTTCTTTCCTGTCCGGGCCCGGGTAAATTTCGAGTGCCGGCCCAGGCCAGGTAAAAACCGTAGAGCGAAACAATCTGGATAAAGAAAAATTCAGGCACCAGGGCGGTAACCAGAGATGCCACATACAAAGGCATCGAACTGAATATGGTCAGTTTGGCCGCCAACTCCCTGGATGGCACCATTTGAAAATACTTCATCAACCTGAACACCAAATACCAGGCAATAAAAAGACCTGCAAACAGGGCCATAAAAACCAGCAACGCCTTTTTTAGGGCAAGCTCAAAGATAAATGCCTGCTGGTTGATCAGGTGCGAAATGAATGTAGCCATCGTCACGATAGCAATCAGCGGAAGAGCAAATGTCGAGAGCATATCATTAAAAGTAACAGGCTCCCGATGTATCCGCTGCCACTCGCTGAATGGTGCCACGAAAAGGTTACGCAACCTGACTGCCAAATTCTTGTACATAGCAGCCGTTCCGGCTTGTTGTTTTATCTCCATAAGCAAAAGATACGAACCATTTTCAATGATTCACAGCTGGCAAATTTACGAATTATCGACCTGCCGGCAACAAATTGCCTGGCATTTTTCGTATTTTCGAATCATGCAAAAATGGCAGCATTATTTATATTCGATTACTATTCAATAGATCGTTAGATTATTAGATGTAAGACTCCTGCCTACCGGCAGACAGGCAAGAAAAACTCGTATAACACTGATATACTGAGATTTAATCCAATAAACGCCGGGGTTTTTAACAATTGAATTACAAGGCATTACAAAATATAACGGACAATAGTGATTCCAAATTAAAAGTTCTTTTCAACAAAACACATATATGAACAAATCCACGCCCTACGATCTTGTCGTCATTACCGGCCCCACAGCCACCGGAAAAACACGGCTGGCAGCTTTGCTGGCTCACCGTGTTCACGGAGAGATCATAAGTGCCGACAGCCGCCAGGTCTATCGCCACATGGACCTGGGAACAGGCAAAGATTATGACGACTACATCATTGATGGAGGACAAATTCCCTGCCATCTAACAGACATCCGGGATCCGGGCTACAAATACAACGTCTACGAATATCAGAACGATTTCTTCCGTGTACGGGAGGAGATCAGGAACCGGGGAAATTTTCCTGTTATGTGCGGGGGCACGGGACTCTACATCCAGGCCGTGCTGGACCGTTACAAAATGGTACACGTTCCTCCCGACCACAAACTAAGGGAACAGCTAAAGGGACATTCTCTGGAAGACCTGACAGAAATACTGAAATCATTCAAAAAACTTCACAACAAAACCGACACAGACACCGTCAAAAGAGCCATAAGGGCCATTGAAATCGAGACTTATTACCAGAATCATCCGGAAATTGAAGTTGAACTCCCCGAAATGAACCCCCTCGTGGTTGGTGTAAGCGTTGACCGTGAAACCCGCAGGCAAAAAATCACCAAACGATTGGAAGAGCGCTTGAACGAGGGCATGATCGAAGAAGTGGAAAACCTCCTTGACAAAGGTGTAACCCCGGAAGACCTTGAATATTATGGCTTGGAATACAAATACCTGTCCTGGTATGTCACAGGCAGAATCGATTACGATGAAATGTTTCGCCAACTCAACATCGCCATTCACCAGTTTGCCAAACGACAAATGACATGGTTCAGGGGAATGGAACGACGGGGGCATAAAATCCACTGGATTGACGGACTAAAGCCAAAAGAAGAAAACGTGGAAACGATTGTGAAGTGGATGAGTAAAGAGTTTTGAGTTCCGGGTT
>JBNJDH010000230.1:0-5520 GCA_051744695.1 Bacteroidota bacterium
ATCATCAATTGACTTGGGAACCCGGGTGTTTTTGACAGGCTCATGCTTCACAGACCATATAGGTCGGAAATTTCAGGAACATCGCCTGCCTGTTATGGTGAATCCCTTTGGGGTTCTTTACAATCCTTTTTCTATTGCCCGGGTTTTGGAACGGGTAAAAGACAGAACATATTGTCATGAAAATGAGTTGGTCCATTACAATAGGCTCTGGCACCATTTCGATTTTCATGGGCGTTTCAGTCATGTCGGGAAAAAGACTGTTTGTCGTGAAATCAACAGGGTCATTGATGATGCTGCAGGTTTTCTGGGCGGAGCTAAATTTCTGATTCTTACTTTCGGCACATCCTGGGTTTACGAGAATATCGAAAACAACCGGATCGTAGCCAATTGCCATAAAATCCCCGCCGATCATTTCACCCATTACAGGTTGGAGCCCGAAGAAATTGTTGCCCTGTATAAAGAACTTATTGTTTCTCTTCGTGTTTTTAACCCTTCTTTGAAGATTATCTTTACAGTAAGTCCTGTGCGTCACTGGAAAGACGGGGCTCATGCCAATCAGCTTAGTAAATCGGTGTTGCATCTGGCCATCGACAAGCTTTGCAATTTATTTGAAGGAGTCTGGTATTTTCCTGCTTATGAAATTATGATGGATGAACTTCGCGACTATCGGTTTTATGATGACGGTATGTTCAATCCTTCATCACTTGCCGTGGATTATATATGGGAAAGATTTTCTGCTTCCCTGCTCACCCCCGAAACCCGGCAGTTTGCGCTCAAAGCTTTTCGCATCAATAAAGCCCGGAAACATCGGCATTCGGGAGCCGATGAAGAATCTTATTACGGGTTTCTGCAAAATACACTGCGTTTCATTAAAGAAACTGAGCAACAATTCCCGCAAGCCGATTTGAGTGATGATCATCGTTATTTTGAAGGCTTGTTGAAAGACCAACAAGATGTTTCGTAATTCGGAAGTAAATTATTGATTGTCTTTAACCTATATCATTCAGCTTAAATCCTTCAAATATCCTTTTCCTCTTCTCAGAAAATCCATTATCTTTAGTATCAATGAAATTAACCTTTCTTCCTTCACAGGGTTAATTGGGTAAAGCAGGCTGTGCCGTGTTTCCGGCTAACTGAACCCTTGCCGGTTGAAAATTTTGAGAGATCAGCCAAATGCTTTTTCCGGAAAAGACCTTTCATTTCCTGTCATCGTTTTATTATGCCCGAAATGATTCGACAGAATTATTTGTGAATTGATTACGTTTTTTGCAGGCATTTTGGGAGTTTCTTCCCGGCAGATCAATTGATTTTTAGGTTTATTCTCCCTAACTTGACAGAGATTATTTGCACTGATATATAGATAAACTAACTTAAAAAAAATTATATGGCCTACTATCAACTCGACAAGGCCCGGCTTGTCAATCTTGAATATTCGCTTTACCGGGAAATGTTGCGCACCAACCGGGCCGGGTCTTATTGCAGTACCACCATTATCGGGTGTAATACACGAAAATATCACGGCCTGCTGGTGTGTCCGCTAGATCAGTTTGGAGGTGATCATCACGTGTTGTTGTCGGCCCTTGATGTTTCTGTGGTCCAGCACGAACAGGCTTTTAACCTGGGGATTCACAAATTTTTTGGGAGTCATTATGAACCCAAAGGCCATAAATACCTGATTAGCCTTGAAGTTGATGATATTCCCAAACGAATCTACCGGGTAGGTGGAGTGGTGCTCTCTACTGAAATGTTGCTTGTAGAAAAAGAGGAACAATTGTTATTTAAGGTTACCCTGGAAGATGCTCATTCGGATACCAAGGTCCGGTTTAATCCTTTTCTTGCTTTTCGCAATGTCCACGAGCTGACACAGCGGAATATGTATGCCAATACGCGTTACAAAGCTCAGGAAAACGGGATTTCTTTGCAATTGTATGAAGGTTTCCCCTCTCTTCATTTACAAACCAGTAAAACATCCGATTTTGTGCCTGTGCCGGACTGGTATGAAGGTATTGAATATCTGAAAGAGCAAAATCGGGGTTACCCCTACCGCGAAGATTTGTTTGTTCCGGGGTATTTTGAGGCCGATATAAAAAAAGGGGAAAGCATTGTGATTTCAGCATCGACATCCCCAGCTAAGCCCAACGGACTGAAAGCGAAATTTACCCGGGAAAAAAATAAGAGGATCCCCCGGGACAGCTTGATCAACAATCTGCTCAATTCAGGACAACAATTTCTGTTGGCACGGGGAAATAATACCCGGCTTATGGCCGGTTATCATTGGTATGGGGAAAGGCACCGTGACACCCTTCTTGCTCTTCCCGGCCTGGCCCATTATCAGGAAGATAAGGCGGTTTACCAGGATATCCTGGACTATATCGCAGACGAAATTGAAGCAAAATACCTGGCAGCCAATAAAAGTCTGATCCAGCGGGATATTGACGTTCCACTCTGGTTTTTCTGGGCGGTTATGGAATGCCTGAATAGTTGTTCAACAAAGGAAGTGTGGGGAAAATACGGGAAAGTGATGCAGGAAATTCTCGACCATTACAGAATGTTGGACGATGAGTCTATTTATATGGATGACCGGGGTTTGCTTTATGCCAAAAAGCTGGGTGTTCCGCTCACATGGATGGAAGCCATTGTGGATGATGAACCGGTGACCTGGCGGCCTGGCTATACAGTAGAGCTAAATGCTTTGTGGTACAATGCCCTGAAGTGTTTTGGCGAACTGGCATCCGGGGCCGGGAAGGATGAACTTGCTGATCACTATCTCGAACTTGCAGGCAAAGTGGAGGAATCTTTTTTGCCTGTGTTCTGGAATGAAGAAGACCAGTGCCTTTTCGATTATGTTGACGGTGATTACTCTGACCGTTCCATTCGTCCCAATCAAATTTTCGCGGCATCCCTGCCTTATTCTCCGCTTTCGGTTGAAGAACGAAAAGCTGTGGTGGATGTGGTGAAAAAAGAGCTGCTAACGCCCAGGGGGCTGCGAACACTTTCTCCCCAGGATGTGAAGTATAAAGGTGTTTATGAAGGCGGACCCCGTCAGCGGGACCTGGCGATTCATCAGGGAACGGTTTTCCCATGGCTGGCAGCCTTTTTTGCTGAAGCCTATCTTGATCTTCATAAGCAGGGCGGGCTTAGTTTTGTTAAGCAGATGGCCGAAGGTTTTGAAGAAGAAATGGGCGACCATTGCATTGGCACCATTTCGGAATGTTTCAACGGCAATCCTCCTCATCTTGGTAAAGGAGCTATTTCAATGGCATGGAATGTAGCCGGTGTTCTTCAGATTATTAAACTTATTGAAAAATACAGTAACGTATGAGGGTATTGATGTTTGGCTGGGAGTTTCCTCCACATATCTCAGGAGGCTTGGGAACTGCCTGTTTCGGCTTAACTAAAGGGCTGTCCTATATCCCGGATCTTGATGTCCTGTTTGTGGTTCCCAAAACGTATGGCGATGAGGAACGGCATGAAATGGGGCTTGTGGGAGCCGATACTGTTCCCATTCATCACCGGAAACTCAATTTGCAGCATTTTAGCAGAAAACTGGATTACATAGAGGTAGGCTCACGAATAATGCCTTACACCGAACCGGATGAATATTTCGAGGTGAAGAAGACGAAACAGGAAGAAGGGGCCTTTCAGTACGTCCAGACCGATGAATATGGCCGCATTCCTTTTACCGGAGGATACGGGAAAAGTCTTTTGGAAGAGATCCATAATTATGCCCTGGTTTCCAATGTGATTGCACAGGATTATGCGTTCGATTTGATCCATGCCCACGATTGGCTGACTTATCCGGCAGGTATTGCCGCAAAAGAGGCCACCGGCAAGCCCCTTGTAATCCATGTGCATGCCACCGATTTTGATCGCAGTGGAGGAAGTGTCAATCCTGCTGTTTTCGACATCGAAAAAAGAGGAATGGAAGCGGCCGACCAGATTATTTGTGTCAGCAACCTGACTCGGCGGACCATTGTCGAGAAATACGGAATTTCGCCAGAAAAGGTCACCACCGTTTACAATGCTGTGGAGCCGGTTGAGTATAAAGAAGAACCCGTTTTCAAAAAAGGGGTCAACGAAAAGATTGTGACGTTCCTGGGACGCATTACAATGCAAAAAGGCCCCGAATATTTCGTGGAAGCCGCTCATAGGGTGCTCCAGAGGGCCGATAATGTACGCTTTGTGATGGCCGGCAGCGGCGATTTGATGCATCGGATGGTTCGTCGTGCCGCGCAGTTGCAGATAATGGATAAGTTTCACTTTACCGGGTTTCTTCGGGGTGAGGAAGTGTTCAGCATGCTTGCCCTGAGCGATCTGTATGTCATGCCATCGGTTTCCGAACCCTTTGGCATTTCGCCCCTTGAAGCAATGCAAAGCAACGTTCCGGTATTGATATCACACCAATCCGGGGTGGCTGAAATCCTGACCTTTGCAATCAAAACCAATTTCTGGGATGTGGATGCCATGGCCGATGCCATTTACGGTGTCCTGCATTATCCTGCTCTTTCCGAAATGTTCGTGAAACATGGAAAAAAAGAAGTGGAATCCCTGAAATGGGAAAAATCGGCCCTTAACGTCAAAGAAGTCTACGACCGTGTTGTGGCTGAGCATAACAAATTTAAATAAGTGATAACCGGAAAAATATTTATAGATTATGAAAACGGTATGTTTATACTTCCAGGTCCATCAGCCCTTTCGATTCCGCAGGTACCGGTTTTTCGATATCGGGAACGACCATTATTATTTCGATGATTACACCAATGAGTCCACTCTCAATAAAATCGCTACCAATTGTTATTTGCCGACCAATCAGTTGTTACTGAAGCTGATAAAGAAGAATAAAGGAAAATTCAAGGTGGCCTTCAGTATTACCGGTGTTGCCATTGAGCAGTTTCGCCTGTATGCCCCCGAAGTGCTGGAGAGTTTTAAGGAACTTGCCGCCACGGGGCATGTGGAATTCCTGGGGGAAACTTATGCCCATTCCCTGGTTTCACTTAAAGATGAAGATGCTTTTGCCCAACAGGTCAAAAAACATTCCGATGCCATAGAGGAGTTGTTTGGTCAGCGGCCCACAGCCTTCAGGAATACCGAATTGGTTTATTCGGATCACATCGGTGAGATGGTTGCCCGCATGGGATTTAATTCCATGCTGACAGAGGGAGCCAAGCATGTGCTGGGGTGGAAGAGTCCCAATTTCCTTTACTGCAATGCTGTGAATCCACGATTGAAAGTTTTGCTTAAGAATTACAAGCTTAGCGATGACATTGCTTTCCGTTTTGGCAATCATGAGTGGAGTGAGTGGCCGCTTACAAGTAAAAAGTTTGCCAAATGGATCAATCAACTGGATAAAAGGGAAGAGGTGGTTAATCTGTTCATGGATTATGAAACATTTGGAGAACATCAGCCTAAAGACTCGGGAATATTTGAATTTCTGGAGCATCTTCCCGCCGAAATATTGAAACACAAAACCCTGAAGTTTGGCACGCCCTCCGAGGTGGCTTCCGAGTTGCAGGTGGTTGC
>JBNJDH010000231.1:0-5460 GCA_051744695.1 Bacteroidota bacterium
TGGGGTACGCCACGACCGGTGCAGCCTCTGGCACCGGCCGCCAGATGTGGGACAATTCCACGGGCATGTTGCTTTGGAAGTCCAATTCGAGCTGGCCCAGCCTTGTGTGGCAGCTTTACGACTGGTATCAGCAGCCACATGCCGGCTTTTACGGGGCAAAGGAGGCTTTCTCACCGTTCAATGTTCAGCTTAATCGCGATGATTACAGTGTTTCGATCATCAACACCCAATATACTTCCTACCAGGGTGTGGAGGTTATGGCCACCTTGTATGATCAGTCGGCAGAGGAGCTTTGGCAGGAGAGCGGAGAACACTCTGTAGGCGAGAACACCTTCGTGGATACAGAAATACGCGTGCCCGAAAAGGATGAATTGGTTTTTCTCCGTTTGAAAGCTGAAGATGCTGAAGGCAAAGTTTTGTCAGACAATTTTTACTGGTTGCACCAGGATCATGATTATACGGATTTGAAAGACGTTCCGTCTCCTGAGCTGGAAACCTCCGTGGAGGCTGGAGAAGAACCAGGCGTCTACGGGGTAAAGGTGGTCAACAATGGCGATGGCATAGCGCTGCTGACCCGGCTGAAAATGGTGGATGAACGAACCGGTCATGAAATCCGTCCTGTCTTGTGGAGTGATAATTTTATCTCAATTTTGCCCGGGGAAAGTCGCGAATTGCAGGTAACCTTTCCTCGCGGTGAATATGGTGGAGAAACAACGTTGATTGCTAAACCATTCAATGCAAACATGGAATAAACAAAGGGTCTTGTTAATGATCAATTGAAAAGACAATCAGAGTTTTACAAAATCGGTCGATTTTGTCCATTATTATTAAGCTTTCACCCTTCGAGAGCTCTTATTTGTCAAATGCCGTGTTTTACAAAATCTTTCTGTAAAGCACGGTTTTTTTTTGTGTAAATCTTTGTTTTATAGGATTTAGTGTGTTTTGGTGACCTATTTTGAAGCAATAAATGGGGCTGTTTTCATTTCGGGCTGGTAAAAATCCGATTGACATTCTCTGTCTGCCGGGTCTATTTTTGCTTTTAAACAAGGGTCATATTATGCATAAAATTATCAGCTACAGTTTGATTTTAGTCATGCTTTCAAGCTGCATGACTAAAAGTAAGATTGCTTATGTCCAGGATGTTCGGCAAAAGAAAGACCTGGGACGTGAGTTTGTGAACGAGCAGCAGCGGGCTTTGATTCAGTCCTTTGATGAGATCCACGTCAGCATCAGCAGTTTCAGTGAAGATGCCCCCGATGCTTTAACCTTTGGTGAAGGTAGGCTGGGGGGACGCAACAGTACCGATTATTCCATGATCGCTTACCAGGTAGATGAGGATGGCTTCATCAATCTTCCTTTGCTCGGTCGAACTAAAGTTGGCGGAAAAACGCTTACTCAAGCAGCAGGAGATATCACGGAGGAGCTCGAAAGCTACTTTTATTCCCCTTCGGTGAAACTTTCATTTGTCAATAAGAATGTCACCGTGCTGGGTATGGTTGGAGAGCCCGGCCGCTATTTTTTCCCCGGTGAGAACATTAACATTTTTCAGGTTTTAGGTATGGCCGGCGATATTGCCGAATACGGCAACCGGGAGGATGTGGTTGTGCTACGTGAAAATAATGGACGAATCACCAAAAATGAAGTTGATCTTACCGATAAAAAAATATTTACATCAGACTTCTATTACCTGAAGTCGGATGATGTCATTTATGTTGAACCCCTTAACCGTCGAGTCTGGGGAATTAATCAGGTTCCGTTTTCGCTTATTTTATCGGCGGCTACGACTTCATTGTTGATAGTGGATTACATAAGGAGGAATGATCTATGATACAGAAAAATCAGGTTTCGGATGACGTGAGGAATGTTTTTCGCCGGCTTCTCAAATACTGGAAGTTGTATCCGGTTATGTTGGTCATATTTGTGGCCCTCGCTGTTTTCTATGTAAGGATGAAACCGGCAGTGCATGAACTGGGTGCTCAATTGGTGGTTCATACCCGGGAACGTGGAGCCATTGATCCATCCTCTTTCATGGAGGGATCAGAACTTTTTTCCGGACGTAACAGCTTTGAAAATAGCTTATTAACACTTCAGGCATCCCCTATTATCCGTGAGGCACTTTCCAAGTTCAGCTCAAGAATAGAGTATTATGAGTCCAACCGCTTCTTTGATAAAGAATTGTACAAATCCAGTCCGTTCAGTGTGGTGATGGATGAGGCGAGTCTTCAGTTGGTCGGGGTCCCTTTTGAGTTGGAAATATTGTCAGAGGAAAAATACAGGATCCGGTTGGATGATGTAAGTGGAAAAGTTTATGATTTTATTAATGGGGGAAATGCCAGGGAGCTGGAGGAGTATTCATTCTCGGAAGTTGGTGAATTCGGCAAACCTTTTGATAGTGAGCATTTTCGTTTCACCCTCTTTCTGGAAGATGATGATATAGAACGCCTTGTTGATGGCAACTATAAATTCACAATTTTTTCTGATGATCAGTTGGTTTCTTCATATAAAAACAACCTGACCCTTGAACCGGCCAATCTGAACGGAACGGTGGTTGATGTCAGTTTTCGGGCAGGAAATTCAAGGAAAGGGATGGCTTTTCTTGAGGCTTTTCTTGAGACGGTAATAGAAAGCAATCTTGACAGAAAAAATCATATTGCCAATACCACCATTGGTTATATTGACAGTATGCTGGCATCGGTCTCAGATTCTCTGCAACGGGCCGAACGGGTTTTGCAGCAATACCAGGCCAATCGAAGTGTGATGGATGTCAGCGAGAGTTCGCGGCGCTTACAGGAAGAACTTTCAATAATCAGTGAAGAAGTCCGTGATTATGAATCACGTGTTGATTATCTGGAGTATTTATCGGAGCGAATAAGCCAGGATGATGATTACACGGAATATTCCATGTCAGCTGTGATGTCGCTTGACAACAACTCTCTCCGGGTTTTGATGGAGGAGTACATCAACCTCGTGGCCCAGCGTAACCGGTTGATTGGCAATCAACAACTCAAAAGTCCGCTTCTTAAGCAGACTGAGTCGCGCATCAGCAATTTAAGAAAAACCATACACGAGAATGTTCGTTATTCATTAAGAACGGCCCGGCAAAACCTTAGTAAGTCGGAAGCCCGTCTTGCCGAAATCGAACAAAGACTTAGAGAACTTCCCGAAACCCAGCGAAATTTGCAAAACTATACCCGGGACTTTCGGCTTAATGATGATACTTATACCTATCTGATGCAAAAGAAGGCAGAATCTCAGATTGCCCGTGCATCCAATCTTCCCGACTATGAAGTTTTTGATCCGCCTTCCTATTCAGGGCTAATCAGTCCCAAGTCGAAGCGTGCCACGGGCTTCGCGATTTTTCTTGCTTTGTTTTTTTCCACATCCATTGCGCTTGTTTATGACAATGTCTTTGGCAAGATTAAGGATGAGAAGGATTTTGCAGGGCTCAGTAATGTGCATTTTCTTGGAGAGCTTTTGCATGCGAGATCGCAGAAAAAGCTTTTGGGAGATTACCAGTTCTCTGCTGCGGCAGAGTCGTTCAGGACTTTGAGAAGCCACGTGCTTGCATTTTGCAAAAACGGCTCGGCAGAAGCTTCTGCCTCCAAACTCATACTGGTAACCTCCGCCGTTCAAGGGGAAGGCAAAACTTTTACATCTTATTATCTGGCCCGTGCCTTTGCACGCCTTGAGCGACCAACACTCCTGATAGAGCTTGACCTTAGGCGTCCCCGTCTGGTCGATAACTATATGCCCGAGCTTCAGGATAATGCCGGATTGGTTGATTTTGTTAACGGGGAAACCGATCTGAAATCCATTATTTATCCTTCATCGGAGGAAGGTTTCTTCCTGATCCCCGCCGGCAGTGTGACACCGAATCCCAGTGAAATCCTGGAATCGGAAAAATTCCGGGAGTTGCTGGAAGAGGTGAGAAAGCATTTCGATTATGTGATCCTTGATTCAGCCCCTTTGATCGTGGCTGATACCCGGTCCACCCTGTCACTTGCCGATGCTGTTTTGATGGTGTCGAGAGCCGGCTATACGCCCATACACGTGATGAAAAAGACAATGGCCGGTATGCAGGAATTTAAACCTGGAAAAGTAGGGGCTGTGTTGAATGATGTAACTATGGGGTTGAACAGGCGTTACTATAATTACAAATATGGTTATAGAAAATAACAATATTTATTCTATCCGATTCTGGATACATTGGTACTTCATTGCCCTGGTTTTGGCCCCGTTTGTGTGTTTTGTTGATTATTACACTGTTTTTCAGGGTTTTGATCGGATCTATGGCGGTACGATGGTGATTATTGCTCTGTTGTTACTCATCGGGCGTGATTCTGGCAATTTGGTATTGCGCAACTATATTCCTGTCGGGCTGATTCTTGCCGCTTATTATTTGACCTGGGATATTGTGTTGTGGCAAAACATGATAGCCCGGAAAGGCATTTATTATGAATTTCTGCTCAACCGGACCCTGCAAGCTGTGGCGTTATTGTTTGTTGTTGACAACATCGTGTTTTCAAGAAAGCTGATTGATACACTGATGGTGTTGATGAAAGGATTGGTTGTGGTGGGGGCTGTGGTTTCATTGATTCAGGTTATACATGATCCTTTTTTCTTTGCGCCCGAAAATTTTCAGGAATTCATGTTGTCTTACCGTTGGGGGACCGATCCCCTTCAGGTGCGACGATTATCCATTTTTGGTTTTACAGATGTAGATGATGTCGGACTTTCGTTTCTGCCCATATTTGCTCTGATCACCGCTTATGAGGTCAAAGAAAAAGGACGCATTCCCATTGTGATCATGCTTTTGGCCTTTTTTATAGCAGTTGTAAATAACTCTCGTTATATTCAGGTAGGGTATTTCATTGCTGCCGCACCGGCTTTGTTTTATCAGGGGCGGGTCTTGCGAAACGCTCTTGTTTCGATGGCGGGTCTTGTTGTGTTGGTGTTGTTAATGGGCCTTGTCCTTCAGCTGGTGGGGTATGATCTGGAACGATATATTGATGAACGTCTTCTGGCCGAAACAGCCGGGACCCGGCTTCTGGCGTTGGAAATTTTTCTTCAATTCTTTCCGGACAATCCTTTTTTTGGGACCGGTGTGCATCTGACAGACGAGGTGGTGGTTGCTCTTGCCGAGCGGTCCTCTCAGATCCATGTTGGTTATCTGGCCCATTTGTTCTCTTATGGAATTGTGGGCACATTCCTGGTTTTGATGTTCTGGGGTTTCATTGCCCGGCGGTTGTGGAAGGTGGCACGACGAACCGGCTTCTACGGGAGCTTTTTTGGTTTTATGGTGTTTTTATGGACCAACGTCACACTGGTTTTTTACTGGGTTTTCACTTTTGGCCTGGCATTGTGTTTTTTATTCGCGTCTTACTATGATACAAAAGAAGAAGATGAGCCTTCTCGAGATAATAAAAAAGCGATTTATTAAGTCGGATACTGCCAGAGGCC
>JBNJDH010000232.1:0-5446 GCA_051744695.1 Bacteroidota bacterium
AAGATATTTGACAAATATTCAGATATCAAGAAAGAACAAAAAACGAAAAATTTTTTTTGACGAATTGAATATTTTTTTACACTAGAGATACATATTTTTTGATAAAAGTTGAAACCGGCAGTTTTCCGCGAAAAAAAACAAACAAACTACTGATTCTATTGCAGTTAGAAACATGCAGGCAAAATGAAGAGATCAAGATTTGCTAAAAACGCAAATTGATTTTCATATAAGGTCTCTGGAGGGGGGGGTATGCATAACTTTGAAAGACGGCGCTTTATTCTAGGTAGTGATTCCGGAGTCTTAAAAAAAATCTTATGTATTAAACAGGATTAAGCAGGCGGAATGGGGTGATTAAAAGTGACAGAATAACTTTCGTCAGAAGTTATCTAGAAAGTCAAAAAATGGTGTTTTTTGTCATTCTGAGTAGATACCCCAAAAAATTTGGGGAATAATGTATCTATGACAGAATCAACGGGGCCCTGAAAGGGCCTGCCTGGCGGCTTATGAGATAGACCCATTTTGCTTTATAGGTTACAACCAATAAAATAAATGGCTTCTTATATATAAAACGGCAGACAGGGCCAACTATTAATAATATGATCTTTTGCTTGTTACAAAAATCTGTCATTGGTAACGAAGTGAAGAATCTCACTTTCGGCATCATAAATTTCCTTGCTCTGTCTTAGGATAATAACAATGAAGACTTTTTAGACACCCTCTTCCCTTTTAAATTTAGAAGCTATTGAAAAGATTGCAAAAAGAGAGAAATACATCAGCAAAGCACAAATTTTTAAGCCCTGCAACATATTTTACCGTTCAAAGCCTTTTTCCTCTACTTTTCGCAAGATGGTCCAGTTAATCACGCAGCACACATTGTCCTGCAAAACAGGACAGCTTTCTTCAATGATCTGTCGAACTTCAGAAGGACGCTCAATATCAGCACTAAATAATGAATGAGGGAAATCAACATCTTTCAGATCATGCTCTGTATCCATATTGCGGATACCAAAAGTACAGATGGAAATTTCTTCAAACCCGGGCATTGACTGGCGCACTTCACGCACATAACTAAAGGCACCGACCCGGTCTTCAGCAAAAACCGGGTGCACGTGAAAGGCTTTATCGATTTGCTGCACCAAAACCTGCCGGAACTCCCTCCCGGCTATGCTGGTGACCATAGCCAGGACAATGCCCCCGGAAACCAGGATTTCTCCGGGTTGATAACGCTGATAGTTATAGTGACTGGGATGAATATTCTTCAGGTAAGTGGCCCAAAACAAATTCTCGCTTTTCCCGATGGGGCGGACATAAGGATGCAAAAGCAGATCGCCGGTATTAAACCTTAGAATCACATTTTCCATGTTGATGCTGCGTGTTCGTGAGAGGATCTGCTCTTTGAAGCGGTTATTGTAGAAAGGTCCACCGGTTTCGGATGGAATGGTCTTGCGCGGGTTAACCGGCGGAAATAACGACACTCTGCCGAGGGAAAAAACCGGCTCTCCTTTTTGGTTAAAAAGCAGGTGAGAGGATTCAATAATTGAGTGACCGGGACGCAAAGCCGGTCGTATATCGACGATTTTCACGGAACAGGAGAAGGTATCGCCCGGAAAAGCAGGTGTCAGATAAAGGGCATCTTTGAGCTCCAGTTTGAGTATGCTCGAATGGGAGAAGCTTTCCACGCCAAGGCTGAGGGTAAGATTCAGTAGAAAGCCATAAGGAAGAAAAATTTGATGAAAGCCAAGCCTCCCGGCAAACTCACGGCTGTTTTCTGGATAAGAGGATGTGGGCATAAAACCGCTCCACATGCTCAGGACGGATTCGTCCACAGTTATATCGTAGCGGCTTACGATCTCTTTTCCAACAAAAACTTTATCCAGGTCAAGTCCGTACTCTGCCCGGCGGTTTGGCTTTACAAATTCTTTCATAGGTATTTTGCTTGACCGGCAAAATTAACAAAACCCGGGCAAGCATCCAATTATTCCCAGACCCCGGCAATGGGTTCCCCGCAAAAATCGCACTTCCCGTTTGTTATGCTGGTTTCACCAACCCTGTATCCGGAACGATCGATAAGTTTCTTTTCACAAGCAGGGCAATAAGTGTCCTGAGCTTCATGGCCGGGCACATTGCCGATGTACACATATTTCACACCAGCGTTCCGGGCAATATCACGGGCTTTATCCAAAGTCTCCACAGGCGTAGCCGGCAACCGGTCCAGCTTATATGTAGGAACAAATCGGCTGAAATGCAGGGGTGTGTTTTCAAATCCGTTATCCACCAACCAGTCGCACATTTTTTTGATCATATCAAAATCATCGGTCCAGTCGGGAACCAACAGGTTGGTAATCTCCACCCACACACCTTCTTCTTTTAGCACCTTCAAAGTGTTCAGAACCGGGTCTAAAGTACCGGCATTCAGCTGTTGATAAATATCATTGTCGAAGCTTTTCAGGTCAATATTGGCTCCATCAATATAGCGGCACCATTCACGCAGGGGTTCTTCCTCAATGTACCCGGCCGAAACAATAACATTTTTCCTGCCGTTGTCATGTACGATTTTTGCCGAATCGGCAGTATATTCATAAAAGACAATCGGTTCCGTGTAAGTATAAGCCACGGAAGCACAACCTTTTGACCGGGCCAGCTCGGCCACCTGTTTAGGCATCAATTGCTCCGTATCGACCTCATCGGGACGCTTTTGGGAAATTTGCCAGTTCTGACAATTCAGGCATGCCAGGTTGCAGCCGGCAGTTGCCAGCGACAAACTGGGTGTCCCCGGAAGGAAATGATTCATCGGCTTTTTTTCGATGGGATCCACGTGTACCGCACAGGGATTGCCATATGCCAGTGAAATCAATTCACCGTCCCGGTTCATCCGGGCCCGGCAATCACCTACTTCCCCCTCTTTTATGGTGCAACGATTGGGGCACAACTGACAACGCACACCTCTTGGCGTTTGCATTGAAAATCTGGCAGGAATGCCTTCAACACCGCCAGCTCCGGCAGCAGCAAAAGCGTTTCCTTTCCACATCGCAAATGGCAAAGCACTCAACGCCAATCCTCCTACCCTTTTCATAAATACACGTTTTGACATCTTCTTATTTCTCATAATCTGCTCCAAAAAAAATCACAACCTCTTCAAATGTAACAAACCTCCGATCAACAACATAAGGCCAAGAAGATACCCTGTATTGATCAATCCACTATAAGGTACAAAAAATATAGCAATCAAAAAAGAGCCAATAGCGCCGCCTGCCACATCGGCACTATAGATCCTGGCAGCTCCCCGCCTGACGCTTCCCTGTTGGAGCGCCACGCCTGATGTAAAGATGCTTCCACCTGCCACAGCCAACGCCAGCACAACCAACCCGGTAAACAACGGGAACCAGGAAACTCGTCCAACAGCATCTAATAACGGAACCGCTCCCAGACTCAGCATAGCCAGGAGCATCATCATCACAGGGAAGTAACGGGGATGAAAGATCAAAACCTCTCTTTTCCCCAGAAAAGCACCAAAAGCCAGACCCGCCATCAGCAACGAAAACAACAAACCGGTAGCCCGGTACATATCGCCCATAATCATTTGCCAGAACAACAGCAATACAACCTGCATGCCTCCCAGGACAAACCCGGTAAGGAATACCCCCCCGGCGCTGCTACGGTAAAAAAACAATCCCAACACAAACATTCCGCCCACAACCACCACAAACCAATGTATCCCGATATCCCAAAAATCGCTTAAATCGTCGAGTGCCTGCCGGAACAAAACCGGCCGGACGCGGGTATTAACAGGGGCGGGCGAGGAAACCATTTCCTCTATCTGTTCTGTTTGCTCTTCCACCACATAATCCGGGAAAAAATCTTCGCGAAAAAATTTGTTTTTGCTCAACACGTCAGGATGATGCGTCCACCATTCCGTAGAATTTTCACGTCGTGAGGCAATAAAAAACACTTTCTCTCCAGCCCATATACGTAAATGAGGAAATACATCCTGAACCGTCTGATGAATAATTTGCAAAACATTCCGACGACTATCCGACCACGAAGTCATCCAGGAAAGACCTCCGGTCATCATTACCCCATCGGGATTAAGTTTTTGGGAGACCAACTGGAAAAAACTGCTGGTATAAAACCGAGTCCCGGCAAGTGTCGAAGGAATGCCCCCGCCGACAACGACTACATCGTAAACAGGGGTTTCTTCGTTGGAGAGGTAAAGGACAGGATCGCTCTGAATGATTTTGGAACTGCAGCCGGTTTCGGGACTAAATTTCAAAAGCCGTTTTTCAAGTTTTATCCGTGAAATATCCGGGGAAACAAAGTCAACGAGCAATGAATCGTATTTCAACGCCTCGGACAACAAACCGGGGCCGGTATTGACCAAAAGAACACGCCGGGGCTCCGGGTGTAATTGCAATGCAGGGTGCAAAAGCTCCTCTCTCTCGCGTGGCAAAAGCGAACCGGAAAAAAACTGACCGCTCCCAAAAAATTCGGGATCTTCACCTTCACCCAGCACATCTACACTTCCATAGGGTGAAAAGAGGGTTTCATTGACAGGGCTCTCATAGACCATTTCCCGCCCTGTTTGATACTGGGGCACAAAAGAGAAAAACAAGAGTGCACCCAGGAGCAGCACTGAAACTGCGGTTGCCATCCTGGGGGCATCCGGCAGAAACAGAAAAACCGCCACCAGAAGATTGACAATTAATAAAAAAGACATGACTGAAAAAGCATTCAGCCACCATGAACTGAAGAGATAAAACAAAACACCGGCAACCAAACTTCCAACCTGCTCTGCGATGTATATTCGCTCGGTCTGTCTCTTTCCGGAATAGTTGCTGAGAATGGCCGAGAACCAGGTAAACATCATCCCGGAGGGAAAACAGAACACAAAAGTGATTAATGCTGTAACCCCCAGCCATTCCATTAAGCCCGGCGCCCTACCTGCAGGCACGATCCAGTCATGAACCAGGTATAAGGTCCATAAAGACACCCATGCCATAAGTCCGGCCACCAAAGGAAAAACACCAGATCCGGACCAGTTAAAACCCTTGAAATACCGGGCCACAAATGCCCCGGCCCCCATAAACAACATCCAAAAGGCCAGAAAGACCCCAACTATAAGCTCATTAACCGAATAAAGGGAAGATACCTCGCGAAGAATCACCACCTGCGTCATCAGCATGGTAAAACCACTTACAAAAATAGTGGCGCTCCCTTTGATGAGCTTGGAATTTGACCGGATATGTGCGAACTCTTTACGCCCTGTTAGCATTTTAAAGAAACATCATGAAGGTTAGAGTAAAACGGAGATATAGCCCGGAGAATTGAAAAAATCCGGAGACCTCTTTGGGCTCCGGACAGAAGAATTATCCACTAAAGACGATTGCTTCATAAACAAATATTTCGGCATCTTTCCATCCATCCCATGCAAGGCCGGCTTTATCCCGGG
>JBNJDH010000233.1:0-5436 GCA_051744695.1 Bacteroidota bacterium
ACCATTGAGGTGAAAATGTCGCTCATAGTACTTAAATTGTGGTTATAGAGAAAATGAATGATTACTTAGCCGGAATAAAGTCAAGCTGCCGTTTCTCGAGATTGGCTTTTACAATCTGAATTTGTACCGGATCACCGATTTGGTATCGCCGGTTTTTCCGGCGTCCCACCAAACAATAATTCTCTTCATCAAACTGATAAAAATCGTCATCCAGGTCGCGGATCGCGATCATCCCTTCACACTTATTATCGTCGAGTTCAACATAAAGGCCCCACTCAGTAACACCGGAAATGATGCCGTCAAAGACCTCCCCGACTTTGTCCTTCATGTATTCTACCTGCTTGTATTTGATTGAGGTCCGCTCAGCATCGGCGGCCAGCATCTCCATTTTTGAGCTGTGATCGCACATATCCTCAAACTTATCCTGAGGAGCCGACCGTCCGCCATCAATATACCTTTGCAGAAGCCGGTGAACGAGCATGTCGGGATACCGGCGAATGGGTGATGTGAAATGGGTATAAAACTCAAATCCCAGTCCGTAATGACCGATATTATGGGTTGAATAAACGGCTTTTGACATGGTACGTATAGCCAGGGTCTCAATCAAATGTTGTTGTTTTTTCCCCTGAACCTCATCAAGAAGCCGGTTAAGAGAATGACTCACAGTTTCACTGCCTTTAGGCATGGCTTCAAATCCCAATTTGCGGACAAACCGCCCGAAATTTTCGTATTTTTCCGGATCGGGTTCATCGTGAATCCTGTAAACAAAGGTTTTTGCTCCTTTTTTGGACCTCTTTTCCGGAGGCTGCAATTCATTCTTTCCGATGATCTCGGCCACACGGCGGTTGGCCAGCAACATAAACTCCTCAATCAGTTTATTGGAATCTTTTGCTTCTTTGAAGAACACGCTCAAAGGCCTTCCTGTTTCCCCGAGTTCAAACTGCACCTCAACCCTGTCGAAATCAATGGAGCCAGCTTTAAAGCGTTCTTCCCTGAGTATTTTTGCCAGTTCGTTCAGTTTCTGCAATTCATCCTTCATATCGCCCTGTCCGCTCTCGA
Organism: Bacteroidota bacterium; assembly: GCA_051744695.1. Taxonomy (GTDB): domain Bacteria; phylum Bacteroidota; class Bacteroidia; order Bacteroidales; family Marinilabiliaceae; genus Marinilabilia. The sequence goes on from JBNJDH010000233.1 coordinate 1,060, forward strand.
TCACGCCCTGGGCTTCGTCATAATCGAACCGGCGGTTGCTGTGTATTACTGTTCGCCCCACCCAGCTGTCGTGCACTTTGGCATCATCATCGAGCTCAAAAACAGCCGAAAAGCACAATTTATCTTCATTGGGACGGAGAGAGCAAAGATCATTGCTCAGACGCTCGGGAAGCATAGGTACAACACGGTCTACCAAATAGACTGAAGTAGCCCGTTCATACCCTTCCTTGTCTACTATGGTGTTGGGGGTGACAAAATGGGTGACATCGGCAATGTGAATGCCTACCTCCCACCTGCCATTTTTGAGCTTTCGCAACGAGAGGGCATCGTCGAAATCTTTGGCATCGGAAGGATCGATCGTAAAAGTGGGTACATCCCGAAAATCTTTCCGGTTTTTGATTTCCTTGCGGGTGATGCTTCCATCGATTTTTTCAGCCGCATTCACAACTTTCTCGGGATACTTATATGGCAGGTTGAATTCAGCCAGTATAGCGTGCATTTCGGCATTGTTCTCTCCCGGATTGCCGAGAATATCCTCCACCTTTCCTATAGGATTTTTGGCTCTTTCCGGCCAGTCGGTGATCCGCACCACAGCTTTTTGGCCATGCTTGCCCCCATTTAATTTTTCCCGCGGAATAAAAATGTCATGATGCATAAAGCGGGAATCGGCCACTAAAAAAGCAAAATCTTTAGAAACCTCCAGATTCCCTACAAAGGAATCACGGCTTCTGTGTAATACTTCGACAACTTCTCCTTCCGGTTTGTGACGTTTTCTCCTGGCGTACTGAAGCACCTTTACCCTGTCGCCATTGAGCGCATGGCCCAAATTGCTCTGCGCAACAAAAATATCTTCATCTCCCTCGTCAGGAATGATGTAGGCCGTGCCTTTGGCAGTCATTTGAACAACACCCTCCACATAGGTGCCGGGGGCATTCAGCATTTTAAAACGCCCGGTAGATACCTCCGTCAGGTAATTGTCCTCGCTCAATTCAAAAAGGATCACTTCGACCAACAGCCGCGTACGTTTTTTCGTGAGGCCAAGAGCCGCAGAGGCTTGTTTATAGTTATAGGTACGGGTCGGGTTATCAGAAAATAATTTTTTAACCTGTTCAGTTAATTCACTCTTCTTGGGTGCTTTTTTCTTTCTATGTGGTTTATTTGTCTTTGTCATTGTAATTTTTACTGTTTTGATTTTAAATGGAGTCTATCCACAAGGTTCCACCGGCTGCCCCAAGGAATTGGCACAAACTGTTACGTGGCCTGGCGTGTCACAATCACTTTTGATCTGACTACCTGCTTTTCATACAAATGCATTTGCATTTATTACATGGCAGACATGCCTGCAAATGGTACTTTCTGAACAGACATATGATTTCTTTGATACTTTCCCGAATTTATAGACGAGAATTAGATACAATAGACCGTTAGATTATTAGATTCCTGCCTACCGGTGGGTAGGTAAGATGAATCATATAATACTGAAAATCTGCATTTTAACAAAAAGAGCCATTAAAATATAATCAACTGAATCAAAGGTTCTTGCAAAAGTTTAACAGACCATTGGTAGATAGTCACTTCAGAAAAAACCAAACGATTCCGGTTGAATTATCGAATTCCTTTTCATGCTTACCCGCAAGCAACCGCTGGTATCACTTTCAAACAATCTGTCCGGGGATATAGACCAATCCATCCGATGTTTTGACTTTCTTATTTGGCTCAAATGTAACAATTTCTGAATGAAAAGTAAAGGTGTCGATTAAAATGTTCGATAAGTATAAGGTCACGAAAGAGATTGTTAAATGATTAAATCACTGTTTCCGGTTTTAGAAAATGGATGGCTTCAGTTCGTGACCAATAACAGCTTTTCATAAAACCGCAAATCCAACAAATGAAGAGTTGTCCTTCCTGGGACCAGTCGCCACTGTCACAAGCCATTTCGCCACAACATTTTTGGAGTAGGTCCTGACAATGACGGGGGTTTACGTGTTTTACGGCCACTGAAACAAAGTCTGAGTTTCGCCCCAACACAAGCATCATAAATCTCAAAATTTCAAGCTTTTAAGCAACCCAACAATCAAAATGGCCTAACAAACGATTGTTCTTGTTTGTCACATTTGAAGGCAGAAGCAACGCCTGTTTGAATTGTAAATTTCTAATTTTTATTTAATTTTGATGCCTAAATAAAGTGGTTTGCTAATATGGCCAAAAAAGCCAAAGATCCCAGGTTGAATAAAACAAATTCCAGGGACGACACGCTCAAACGTAAGCACAAAGCTACATTCCTTTTGAATGACAAGGAACTGGAGGCGTTCGAAGTATATTGCAAAAGATACAAGGTTAAGAACAAAGCCCGTTTTATGCGCGAATCGGTGATGCGCACGGTCATGGACCAGTTTATGGAAGATTACCCAACTCTCTTCGAGAAAAAAGACCTGGACCGGCTTCGGGTTGAAAACCGTGACCAGGAAAGAGAAGATTGACCCTTACTGAAGACCTGCTTCTTCTCGTACTTGCTTGCTCCAGGCATCTATGCGGCCCTCGGTAAGGTCGGGCTCATTGTCTTCGTCCAGGGCAAGCCCCACGAACATGTCATTTTTAAAGGCACGCGACTCACTGAAGTCATAGTCATCATCAGGCCATTGTCCTATAAAACGGGGTTTTTTGCTTTCAATGTGTTCATACAATTTCCCCATCCCGTCACAAAAAGTATCGGGATAGGTCTGTTGATCACCCAGACCGAACAAAGCGAGGGTTTTACCGGACAAATCGAGGGTGGCAAACTGCTCCACAAAAGTTTCAAAATCATCCTGCAACTGCCCCACACCCCAGGTGGATGTTCCCATAACCATCACATCATATTGTGCCAATTCGTTAAGATCTGCTGTTTCGGCAGGAATGAGATCAGCCTCCGGAAAACGGCTATGAATCTTTTCTGCGACAAACCTGGTATTCCCAACTGATGATCCGTATATAATCGCTACTTTTGTCATACCTTCTGATTTTTAAATTCTGTTAGGCAAACATCCGTGCCGGCGAAAAGTTCAAACAACCGCAAAAACAAAAACCCTGCATCTTTTATCCAACAAAATATGTAAGCAATTGAATTTCAATTATACACATTTTTGTTGGTTTTCGTGATACGTCGCGAAAGAGAGCAATCTTTCTCTCCAGCTTTGAGCTTCGAGCTTTCAGCTACTTCTGACTTCTGACTCTGCGACTAAGTACTAACCTGCTTTATTCATCCACGGCAGAATCATTTGTCCGGACCATCATCAGGCCATCACGAACAGGAAGAACCACCTGTGTAGTGCGGGGGTCGTCTTTTACCATGGCATTGAAACGAAGGATCCCCTGTGTATATTCATCATCAGAAGCCTCCGGGTCAACCACTTTTCCATTCCAGAGGATGTTATCGGCAAGGATGTACCCGCCCGGTTTCATTTTGGGCATCACGATTTCATAATATCGGGGATACTGGCGTTTATCGCCATCAATAAAAACCAGATCAAAAGCGGCATCAAGATCATTGATAAGCTGAAGGGCATCGCCGATATGGAGATGAATTTTTCCTTCGGGGTCAGCACGTTCAAGATAATGCCGGATAAACCCCTCAAGTTCATCATCCCGCTCAATGGTATGCAGGTGTGTTCCGGATTCCATGCCACGGGACATACAAATGGATGCATAACCTGTAAAAGTGCCAATTTCCAGCACAGACGCGGGTTTGATCATCCGGCACAACATGGTAAGCAGTTGGCCCTGCACCGGCCCGGAGATCATCCGGGGTCTGAGCACTTTAAGGTAAGTCTGGCGCCGAAGCTCATAGAGCAACTCATCCTCGGGCGTGGTATAGGCCTCGATGTAGTTTTCAATATCCGGGTGAAGGTTGCCGGTCGTATTATGACTGCTCATAAATCAAATAAGAAAGTTTCTGTTCGTCGAAAATTTCATTGGCTATTTCCAGAAGATCAGATGCAGAGAAGCTATCTATTTTCCGGTAAAGGTCCTCAAGAGAGTCAACCTTATTGTAGAGCATATAACTTTTCCCGATATTAAGCATCAGGTTTTCACGGTTTTCGGCTGCTATGGTCATCTGTCCCTTCAGCTGGCGACGGGCTTTATGGAGCTGCATGTGCCCGAGTTTTTGATCGCGCAGCCTTGCCATTTCACGTCGAATGATCCGCAGACTCCGGTCGATGTTTTGCCCGTCGGTACCAAAATAGATATTAAAAACGCCGGTCCCAAAATAGGGTGTATAAATGGCTTCAATGTTGTAGGCGATGCCGCTTTTCTCGCGCAAGGCCATGTTCAGACGGCTGTTCATTCCCGGTCCTCCCAGCAGATTATTCAGCAGAGAGAGCCCGAGCCGCCGGGGGT
>JBNJDH010000234.1:0-5420 GCA_051744695.1 Bacteroidota bacterium
CTTCTCTACGAAATCAATAGAAAAGGGCATTGCCAGGCTATTGATTTTGTCCTGTTGGGGTTTAATTTTATTCAACACCGGGTCTTCTGAGAATATTCGAAAACAAAAAACACCATCCTTTATTCTTTAATCATATTTAACACCGGAAAAAGCTTGATATGAATGTTGTTGCAATATAAAACCGTAATTTTGCAGGCCATTTTTAAGAAGGATTTATGCAGACAGTCAGAAATGTAGCCATAATCGCCCATGTGGACCATGGAAAAACAACGCTGGTGGATGAAATGCTGAAGGCCGGGAAACTCTTTTCGGACCATCAGAAACCTGGCGAACTCATCATGGACAACAACGATTTGGAACGTGAACGGGGCATCACCATTCTTTCCAAAAACGCCTCGATCATGTGGAATGAACACAAGATCAACATTATAGACACACCAGGGCACTCCGATTTCGGGGGTGAAGTGGAACGCGTGCTCAACATGGCCGACGGGGTGTTGCTTTTGGTAGATGCCTTTGAAGGGCCCATGCCGCAAACACGTTTCGTGTTGCAAAAGGCCCTGGAGCTGGGTTTAAAACCCATCGTGGTCATCAACAAGGTGGACAAGCCCAACTGCCGGCCCGAAGTTGTACAGGAATCGGTATTCGACCTGATGTTCAATCTCAACGCGGATGAAAACCAGCTCGATTTCCCCACCATTTATGGGTCGGCCCGGGACGGGTGGATGTCCGACGACTGGAAGACCAGTCCGGGAAACATCAACCCGTTAATGGATGCCATTGTGGAAAACATTCCCGTCCCTGAGGAACGCAAGGGAACCCCACAATTAAGGATCACCTCCCTGGAATATTCCCCTTACATGGGTCGTATTGCCATCGGGCGGATGCACCGCGGGACCCTAACCACGGGTCAGGAAGTAGCAGTGGTTGGACGCACCGGTGACATTTACAAAACCCGGATCCGCGAGCTCAACGTTTTTGACGGTCTGGGACGCACCAAAACCGATCACCTGCCCAATGGAGAACTCGGTGCCATCATCGGCCTGGAAAAATTCGATATCGGCGACACAATCTGCGACCCGGAAAAGCCGGAACCGCTCGATCCCATTGCCATCGATGAGCCCACGATGAGCATGCTGTTTACCATCAACAACTCCCCCTTTTTCGGGAAAGATGGGAAGTATGTGACATCACGTCACATTCGCGAGCGTCTCGACAAAGAGCTCGAGAAAAACCTTGCCCTTCGGGTGGAAGATACCGATGCGGCCGATGCCTGGAATGTTTACGGCCGGGGGGTGATGCACCTTTCCGTACTCATCGAGACCATGCGACGCGAAGGTTACGAGCTCCAGGTAGGACAGCCGCGGGTGATCATCAAGGAGATCGGGGGAGAAAAACATGAACCTTTCGAAGAACTGACCATCGACTTGCCCGATGAACATAGCGGGAAGGCTATCGAAATGGTCAATCTGCGCAAAGGAGAGCTGCTTACCATGGAACGAAAAGGCGAGCGGGTGGTTTTGGAATTCATGATCCCATCACGGGGAATCATAGGCCTTCGCAACAATCTGCTCACTGCCACGGCGGGCGAAGCCATCATGGCCCATCGTTTCGTAGAATTTCGCCTATGGAAAGGCGAAATGGCTAAACGCCAAAATGGCTCCCTGATCGCCATGGAAGGCGGAACGGCCTTTGCTTATGCACTCGACAAACTCCAGGACCGCGGCAAATTTTTCATTCATCCGCAGGATGAAGTTTATATGGGACAGGTTATCGGCGAAAACAGCCGCGAAGGCGACCTTAGCGTCAACGTGACCAAAGGGAAGAAACTCACCAACATGCGGGCATCAGGTGCCGATGACAAAACAAGACTGGCCCCTCCCGTCATCTTCAGTCTGGAAGAGGCACTGGAATATATTCAGGGTGACGAATATGTAGAGGTGACACCAAAATCTATGCGTCTGAGAAAAATTCTCCTTGAAGAACACGAGCGGAAACGGATCGCCAAAAACGGCTAAAAACCAAAATGCCTCTTCATTTGTTTAAAGAAAAGAAACAAATCTTTAAGCATCATGAAACAAAACGTAGGCATTTTCGACCGGACCATTCGTGTCCTGATTGCAGCCATCTTGGCCATTCTTTACTTTACCGGAGTGGTTACCGGAACAACCGGCATTGTTTTCCTGATACTGGCTGTAATCTTGTTGCTCACCGGTGCTCTTCGCGTATGTGGGTTGTATGCTCTCTTCGGGATCAATACCTGCAAGAACCGCAGCGAAGACTCCCAATAACCTGAGGCTCCAACTGCCTGCTCACCAGGAAAGAGGCTTTGAGATCAGAAACTGCATCATTTGGCCTCTGCCTGACCGGGCAGGGGGTTGAATCTCTTTGGTTTGTAATTGGTTGAACTTTTTTTTATCTTCAACACCCACAAAACCAGAGACCATGCCATACAGACGACTACCAAATACCGACCAGGCCCGGCTCAGAGCGCTGAAAAAGGCCCGCGACATGGGGGCTGGAGTGCCGCCCATGGAGCTTCCCTTTTCCCAGAAGCTGCTGTTCGACATCAAAGCTTTTGTTCCTCATTTTGAACAGGATATTCAACAGCATCAATTCAGCCGGGACAAACAGGCGAAATTTGGAAAGTCATTGTCTGAAAATTTCAAAATGGCGCGCATGTATCTTTCCCATTTTCTGCAAGTGGTCAATATGGCCATCGCGCGGGGGGAACTTAAACCGGATGTGAGATCCTGGTATGGTTTAGATGAAGACACCCGCGCCATTCCGGAAATCAATACCGAACAACAACTCATCGACTGGGGAAGAAAAATAATTGACGGGGAAGAAGAGAGGATGGTCCAGGGCGGCTCCCGGGTTTTTAATCCCACCATTGCTATGGTGAGGATGCGATTTGAAAAATTTCTGGAGACTTATGATTTCCACAAAGACCTGCTGAAAACCACCCAAAAAATGCAGGACAAAGTGGCCGAACAAAGAGAGACGGCTGATAAACTGATCCTGAACACCTGGAATGAGATTGAAGAACACTTCGGCAACCTGGAGCCCGAAAAGAAGCGAAAAAAGGCAACCGAGTATGGCGTGGTTTACATCTACCGACCCTCCGAAAAAGAGAAACAACAGGAATAAATGATTTAGAACCAGCCGTGCTTGATCCAAAACCAGAAAAAACGGGGCACAATTTTGAAATGGGCCATGATTGTAGATATGCGGCCAAAATATTTCACCATGATCGAAAAACGCTCCCTAAGTCCCGGTAAAATGTTTTGACGGGTAAGGCCCCCCTCCCGGAATTTTGACAAAACAAGCCCGGTATTGCAGACTACACTGGCATGACTGAGCGCATACAAACACCACTCATAATCGGCTGAAAAGCGATACCTAAGGTCATATTTTTTGCTTACCCGGCGGGCGGCAATAAATGACTGATGACTTACCAGCATGCCGTATCTGAAATCTTTCCAGGTCAGCGAAGATGGCGGAGATAAACGCCGGAGACCGATTTCCTGTCCGTCAGCATCCACGAGCAGGGTTTCCCCGTAATAGATGTCCGCATCATCATTTTTTTCAAATGCTTTATCCAAAACATCGGCTGAGGCAGGTTCATCGCCGGCATTGATAAACCAGAAATAATCTCCTGAAGCCATTTCCATGCCTTTGTTCATGGCATCATACAATCCCGCATCCGGACCACTCTCCCACTTCGATATCAGATTTTCATAACTTTTAATGACATCCACTGTGCCATCCGTGCTTCCTCCGTCCACCACGATGTATTCCACCTCTGGCCATGTCAGATTTCCGACACACTTTATGGTTTGCCCGATAGAGGCTGCTTCATTAAACACCACTGTAATAATGCTGACCTTTGGATGTCGTTTTTTCTCCATATTGGCTTCAACCGTTTATACCTGCACAGCCGCAAATCCTTTTTACAAATCCCTTCCCGAAAGAATTTGTTCATATATCCCGCGATATTGGGCAGCCACAATTTGGGGATCAAAGTTTTGACGGGCAAATTCCCTGGCAAGAGCTCCGGCCTGCTGGCTGCTCTCCATTAAGGAGATCACGCCATTTTTGAATTCACGCCATTTCCCGGCCTCCGCCAGATAGCCGGTCCGCCCGTGCTGAACCATCTCCGGTGCACCACCTGTTCGAAATGCCACGACAGGTGTCCCGCATGAAAGAGATTCAACCACCGTATTGGGCAGATTGTCCTGCTGGGATGGCAACACAAACATATCGGCAGCCTGATAAAGACGGGCCATTTCTTCCTGGGAATTCACCACATCAAAAGAATGCAACCGGAAAGAGACCTGATCCTTAAAAGTTGACACATTTTTGCCAAATGCGACCAATTCAAGCTGGTTTTTTAAATGGGGATGCGTTTGGTAAAGATTGCGAAAAGTCCGCATCAACAGGTCGGCACCCTTTCGGGGGTCCCTGGCATTGGCGGCCCCAAAAAGCACAAGGGTTTTGTCCACAGGAAGTCCAAGCTCCTCTCTGACGACCTGAGAATCGGCAGCAGGTGCAAAGAGGGAAATATCAAGGGGATTGAAAACATGCCCTACGCTATGTTTCAGATCTTTCTTAACGAGGGAAGATTTCTCGGCCATCTCCTTGATCCATTTGCTGCAACCTACAAAGGTCATGGAAGCATTTTCATAAATGGCCTCTTTCCGTTTATGTTGTCTTGCCGATAAATCTTTTTCGCCAGGATTTTTAAGAAGAGGACAATGCCCACACGTAACTGTAAAACCGCCACAGGAACCGGGATAATGACACCCCCCCGTAAAAGGCCAGGTATCGTGAAGCGTCCACACAATGGGTTTGCCCAGCCTGAGCAATTTCTCCAGCCCACGCAACGACAACATGCCCTGGTTTACCCAGTGCAAATGCAAAACATCCGCCTCTCTGACCAAAGGATGTTGGCTCAAGTCGTAGCCAAACCGGGCAGAGGAAAAGGCAAATCGTTGCTTTTTATCCTTTTCATAGGGGATATAAGAAAAGACCTCTGCCAAAAATTTCAAATCACGGCGCAGCTCCTGCCTTTTTGTTTGAACCAGCGAGTTTACCGCCGGGTGTTCACCCGAAGACCGCAACACCAGCATTTGGGCATCGGTACCACCTGTCCTCAGGGCATCAAGCAGCCGCATGGCTGCAATGGCAGCGCCTCCGGTCGAATCGCTTTGATTGATGTGTAAAACCTTCAAAAGTCGTCCGATTTTTCACGTAAAGATATAATTTTTGCAACTAATGGCCGTTAACCCGAAAGCTTGTTGAACGTTTTCCGGGGTTTAGATGTTTACATGATGGCCCTCCGGGCAACATCCCGGAACTACAGACCGCGCCACAAACCTAAAAACATGCAAGTTATGGATCATTCAGAAATTCAAATA